>NZ_JBFUAY010000376.1:0-2856 GCF_056406015.1 Rhizobium sp. P1_E1
TGACCGTTCCGACAAGCGAGTACAAAACGCACCGGAGTCGTCGGAACACCCTTGCCATGTGCTTTGCACTCAAGCCGGTTTCCATCGGGGGAAAGCTCGAATGGCTCGCCCTGTGTTCCGATACGGTGACATTGGGGACATTCATGCCACTGAGGAAACCGAATCGCAGGCATCGAACTGCGCGCTTCCACTTGCCCTCCCGCAAGTTCTGCAGCCACAGGTGGCAATCTGAAGTGTTCGACTCCCAGCTGCGCAGCGAGCCTGGCCTCGTGAACGATCAGGGAAGGTGATCGCGTGGCAGCGTCCAGATCATCCAGCCCCATCGGCATGAATGACCCTTTTTCCAGATCAACGATCGCGCCGATTCCATAAGTGGAGATCAGCTGCGATCGGCGAACTTTTCCCAGTGGCTCCACGCCGACGGGCGCGGAAGCACTTGGGGATCGCGCCGAGTACTTCTTACTGTGTGTCGCCATCTRGCACCTCCTTCTTCTTGGAGATCGTTTTCAGAACGAACGCCGAAGAGGGCTCGACCTCCCGCATCGTGTTCGGTGTCGGCCACGATAGCGTTCCCACCCTGCCACCGTCTTCGGCAGAACTCATCAGATGCGGCGCGGTCTTGCCGAAAGGCGCCCTGCGCTCCCAGTATCGGAGACGCATCCCGGTCGTTCTCGCCTCATGACTGCGTCGCGCCCACTCCGAGACGATTGCACGAATGTCTTCTTCGGTTTCCTCACCCTCCGCGTCGCCAACCGCATCGCGCACTCGTTGAGCGATGCTGCCTAGCAGGGCGACGACACCTGGATCATCCGCGTGGAATCGAATCGCGTCATCATCGCCGGACATGCCCGGCACCAAGTGGCGCACCGCAGATATCACTGCAGCGTGGAGTGCCTTGTCGCGCGCGCGCGGAGCCCTGGGAGTCACGCTCGTTGCCTCGACGTTCCGGTACAGCGCATCGTGATATGGCTGGAAGTGCTCGAAATGAGAAACATCTCTCGGTCTCCCAAAGTTGTACAAAGTGAACACCAAGCCCGGGATGCCACGCCCCACCCGACTGCTCGCCTGGATATATTCGGCAGTCGACTTGGGCTGCCCGTTCACCACCATAAGACCCAGCCGCGGAACGTCGACCCCGACGGAGATCATGTTCGACGCCAGTACGTTGTCCGGTGGAGGTGCATATTGGAACGGATCTGCATGGAACTGAGCCAGAGTGGTCGAGACTTGTTGCAGCAACTGCGGGAGTTCTCTGGACGACCGCCTGCTACTGAGCTCCATCGGTGGCTCCCGAAAGTCTCGCCTAGCGACGCTCAAGCGGCCGGCAAGGAAGCGCATTTGTCGTGGCACGTCATCCTGCACCAAGACATCGGCGCCCCCGAGTTCACGCAAGCTGTTGAAATAGCACACACATGTCCAATACGCATCCCGTGTTGCGTCGTCAAGATGCTCACGTTCGGTCAGAGCGGCGATGCTTTGCGAAAGCGCCGCTACGAGAGCCTGCAACGCGAACTTGGGGCTTCGACCGGCAGTCGATATGCCCACATACAGGCGATCCGGCCCAACGGAATCGCGGACAGCAAAGAAGGAGTCGCCTGCATCGAAGCCTGGAGGCGGGAACTGGAGAACGCTCCGGTCAAAGAGTGCTCTTACCTGGCTTGCCGCTCTTCCGATCGTCGCCGTAGATCCGATGATCTTTGGCCGAACCGGCCCCCTCGAACACAACAGGTCGATGGCCGCCTCGTATAACCCTGCCATCGAGCCAAGTGGTCCGGAAATGAGGTGCAATTCATCCTGGATGATCAGTCCGGGCGGCAAGCCACCATCCAGACCGAAAATGGAGCGCAGATCGCCTCGACGAGGGATCTGGGCAAACTTATCCACCGTTCCGATCAGTAGCGATGGGGGGTTGGCGTAGATGACTTCGTCGACAGTCAGCACTGGCAAGGGATGACCACGGGTCGCGCATTCCTTTGCCTCGCAAACAATGTCGATTCGTGCATGGGTGGCATGCGGTCGGTAAGCTGTGGCGGCCAAATCCGATCCGCATACAGGGCAACGCAGAAGCTGGCGCGGTGTGGACCTGGGGTTCTGCCTGGCACGCTCTTCCTCCAACGCCTTGAGCGCGTCCTTCATCGAATTCGGTGTCGCCTCCTTGCCCACATACAACCCGATACTGATTGTCGCAGCACCCAGCCTCGTGTCTTCACGGCGGATTGCATCGCATGCGGAGATCAGGGCGGCCGCGCGTTGAAACTGCTGCACAGTAAGGAGGCGCAGCGTGTACCGCATCAAGACATCTACCCCGCCCTGTTCGCGCCGCTGCGTGTCAGTGAGCCTTCTGAGAAATATCTGATAGGCAGTCAGTGCGAGGTACGCTTCGGTCTTGCCGCCTCCGGTGGGAAACCAGAGTAAATCCATGAACTCTCGATCGTCGAGCTCGGGATCGGTCAACCCCGGAAGTACCAACAGCACATATGCGAGCTGGAAAGGTCGCCAGACCAATGGTGGGACGTTCTTCCCCTTGGCTGGGTAGGTAGCCTGACGATCCATCGCGGAGTTCGCCAGCGTGAACGCCGCCCATGCCTCGTCGTTTCCGCGCAGGAATTTCACGCCATCCTCAATCCGGTCTGCGGTGGACAAACACCGATCAAGATTACTCTGCGCCGCAGCGGCGAGAGGTGGGTGAAAGTTGCCCAGTCGCGGCTCCAACGTCTCCTTGATCCATTGTCGGTAGCAGTCGGCGAATGCCATCAACGAATCGGTTACCGGGCCTCGTCGAGCCTCGTCAGAGAGAAAGCGCGCAGTGAGCGCATCTGGCCATTTCGTCCGGAAATCAACGAGCATCCGATGCCC
>NZ_JBFUAY010000377.1:0-2851 GCF_056406015.1 Rhizobium sp. P1_E1
GCCCATGATTTCGATGATTTGCGTACGGTTTTCCCAGGTTGCAACGACCGTCGGTTGGTCCATTCCCATCGACATGTCCGGTTCGCGTTCCAGCAAAAGCAATTCCTGATTCCTCTTGGCGATGGTGGGTTGGTTCGGCAGTCAGCAGCGATTGAAAATCAAACGATTGTCTGTCGGGTGTGGGGCGGACCCGATAGACAATCGGCAAGTCCTTCTTGGGAATCCAAATCAGGAATCGCAGGAACAATAAATGGGAAATTTTCCCATATGTCAATGTGCTCGACTGAGCCTTTCAGCGGGGACCTGGAAAATCTGGAGGCGGCGGGCCGCGAGGCGCGGTATCCCCCGGTGGCGGACCTCGCCTGTTCGGGTCGGGATAATCTCCACCAGGCCCGCCTCTGCCGAAGGAGGGGCGATCATGCGGCGGCCCGTCCGGAGGGCCATCCGGCGGGCGAGGACCAAAGCCGTCTGGGCCCTGCCTGTCCGCAAAGCCCGTCATTCTGCTTGAATCGCGTACGGTGACGTCGACAAACCCATGGCCGTCAGGGGACATTCGCATCGAGCCGTAAGGCGTTGAGCCCCCGGGTCCCGAGCCAGCCCCGCCTTTGTCCGCGGACCTGAAGGTCTCGACGTTGACGATGCCGCGTTTCAGACCCGGCACCACAGGCTCGGCCTGAATGCGTATAATCATCAATCGGTCGGCGACTGTCTTAAGACGTACGAGCGTTTGCTTGCCGACCAGATATCCATGCGTGTTGCCAAGCGAAAGGCCGCCGATCCGGACGCGATGACCGCTCTTCGATGGCACGCCTCGGACATGGGCGCCATCGGAAACGGAACGAGGCTCGATACGCCGAGCAATGATGGTGCCATCCGGTTTACGGATGCCGAACACGGCAACGCGATTGCCTTTTCGCAAGCCCTTCGTCACCAAACCTGTCGTGTCGACGGTTTGCGACAATATGGTGATACCGGTCTTGTCAATCCGGTCGATGCGGCCCTGAACCTCGCTGACGATCGCGATGCGGGCAGCACGCTTTCCCGTCAGCAGCACCCGGGCCACATGACCGACCTTCATCGCGCTTGCAGGAGCGCGCCGTCCATCGATCTCGATCGGGGTCGTCGCGCTGAAAGGTATGTGGACGTTGTTGACGATGATGCTTCCAAAGCCCTGGATGGTCCCGACGATGCCGGTTCCGCCGATCCCGTGATCTTCGTTCTCCCCACCTCCCTGAATGGAAAGACCGGACCCGCCGATTCCATGATCGCTGGTCCCCGTCGGTTGCGCGGCTACGGTCTCCGGTCGCACGATCTGAAGTGCGATGCCGCCCAGCAGAAATTGCCTCCTGGAGATCATTGACGGGCTCATTCGTCTGTCTCCGTCCTGGAAGCGGCGTCTGGCTGAAGATCGGCCTCAGCCGCCTCGGGCATGACATAGACCCCCGCAATCCAGCGGCTATTGCCGCCGGGATCATCCGTGATGGCCCGATGGGCGATCTTGTTGAGCTTCAGGAGCAGCGCCATCCCTTCCTCACGCGCAATCTCGTCGAGTTGGGCCGCCAGCTCAGGGGATATCCCGTCGTAGTGAACCGCGCGTTCGAAGTAGGGGGGAGGGTCGTTCATCAGATTGATGACCGCTGCCTGCACATGGTCACGAAGATTGCGTGTAAAATAGTGCCGACGGGCTTCGTCACCGGCATTCGGAACAATTGATGAGAGGTTGAGCTGGACCTGGCCGTCCTGATCGAGAACGACAATGCCTTTATCCAGCCAGTCGTCCAGGATGGAGCGGGGATGAACGTCCTTGGTGATGTCGCTCACCAGGCTCTCGAATGACGGACCGCCGTCGCTGGAGGTCCGGGGCAGGGCGCTTGGCCTATCCTCCGCATCGCAATAAAGCGGATCGGCAAGCCATCTTGCAAGGATGCGGCTTGTCTGTGAAACGCCGACGGTCAGAAACGATGCCGTGAGTGCCTGTCCACGCAACCGGTTGACGTCCTTGCGGTGGATGCCGGTCAGAAGCGAGATGCGGCTATCCGTCTGCTGCTTGTTCGGTAGCGCGAACTCCTTCTCCGCAACCTCGATATAGAGGCGGCGAAGAACGGTCGAGAAGGAGATGAAGTTGAAGCCGGAGGCGAGTGCGAGCTTGACCAGCGGGCGAAGCACGCGGATCAGCATGGCCTGCAAAGTCTCTTCGGAGAATGGAAGCTTCGCGCGCGGCTTTGACATTAACAACACACTCGGTCTCTGAAAGACCATTGCCGGCAGACTTCGGCAGTCGCCCTCAGCCTCCCTATGGTAAAGTCCAGACTGCCGCAACGGACAAGCCACATGCAAGCCCAGCCTATGCCATGCTCCCGAGCGGCGCGGCCGTATAGCGCCGCCTTTGAGAAGAGATTTTAGCGTGTTCCGTTAATGAGTTACCGGATGCGGCTCGGGCGACAGCACTGCGCCATGGCGCCAGTCGATCAGCCGGTCGATGCGCGCAATCTTGTGGAAAACCTCGAAAACGTCGAATGACGTGCCTTTCTCGATATGGGCTGCCAGCAACTCGCAAAGCTCGAATATTTCAGGGGGCGTACCCGTCATCTCGACGCCGTCATCCGTGAAGACACCCGATCGCGGCCATGCCCGCGTCTGTTGTTCGTCGAGTTTGCTGCCGACGAAAGGGATCGTATCGATGATGCCAGAGGCGAGCGCGAAGGCCGCCTCCGCCACGATTTCGGAACACGTCGTGTTGGGTTCCCTCGTTAGGGCCGGTATTTGCATCCGCTTGAATTCCCGCATGTTCAACCCGTCAGAGATAGTTGACCAGACTCAGACCCTGGAGTTTCGAGACGAGCGTGTAAGC
>NZ_JBFUAY010000378.1:0-2837 GCF_056406015.1 Rhizobium sp. P1_E1
GGACCAAGCGCTCCCGGTAGCCCCATCCCGGCAAGATCGGGGCCCGTCTCGTAGAAGATCACTTTCTTTCCAGCCGTCCTGCATGCATCGAACACCGAGCGGCAGATAAGGTCGGGCAGATACACAGCCCGGCAAGGCAGTGCGGCGAGAAGCGAGTACAGCGCATCGCGGCCACTAGCGAACAGGGTAGCCGCACCGACCCGGCGGGATAGCATGTCGCCCATGCTATCTTTTACCGCCGGGGGCACGCGCAAGAAGTGCTCGCCGCCGATCATGATGTGCAGGCTTGGCCTACGTCGGCCGGCCCGCTACCCCTCGCCTTCGAGCATGGACCACTGCAAGGTCGTATAGGCCGCGACGTCCTCGGCCAGCGGCCGCCCCAGGACTTGGTCCCATTGTTCCGGCGCAATACCGGTACCAGGTCGACGCAATCCGATATCGGTTTCGCCGAGYCGGTGGCCGCGCGGGAGCTGGCGCAACACGACGACGCTGCGCCGCGCGACGTCGCGTGTGTTCTGCTCAATCGCCTGCGGCTGCTTCACCCCATCGCCCAACATGGTTTGCACCGTACGGATACCCTTGACGACGGCCGCGAACTCCTGCGGATCGGCCGATGCACGGTGATCCGGCCCGGGCAGCGACTTGTCCAGTGTGATGTGCTTTTCGATCACAGTGGCTCCGAGTGCGACCGCCGCCAGCGCGGCCTCGCCGCCCAAACTGTGATCGGAATACCCCACCGGCAAGCCGGTCGCCAGCGCCATGGTCGGGATCGCGCGCAGGTTCAGGGACTCCGGCGGCGCGGGATACGCCGACGTGCAATGCAGCAGGCTCAGCGTGTCCGGACCGGGTGGCGGGAATCCCCCGCGGCGCCACCGCGCTGCGATCCATTCGATCGCCCGCTGCACCTCCGCGAGCGTCGCCATGCCCGACGACATCAGCAGCGGCAAACCCGTGTCCGCAGCGCATTCGAGCAGGCGCTTATTGGTGATCTCGCCGGACGGCAACTTGATGCGCCGCACGCCGAGCCGCACCAGCATCGCCACGGCGTCTTCCGAAAAGGGCGTCGAGCAGAATTCGATGCCGCGGTCGAGACAATGCCGCGCCATCCGGGCGTGCTCCGCCTCGTCGAGCTCCAGCTTCCGAATCATGTCGAACTGGCTGGTCTCGCCGGTGTTGACGCGCTGGTAGTCCGCGGTCGCGGCCTGCGGCGTCACGACGTCCTCGGCGCGAAACGTCTGGAACTTCACTGCATCGGCGCCGGCATCGCGAGCGGCGTCCACCAGTTGCAGCGCGAGGTCGACGCTGCCGTTGTGATTCACGCCCGCTTCCGCGATCACGAACACATGCTTTGTCATGGTTGCCCCGCCGTTCCCTGCCGCCGCCAGAGCCATTCGGCCCATTCGAAATCGAGGGCGTCATCGATGTCCACCGACCGGTGCCGGGGCATGACGCTGGGGCGGATGCCGACGCTCCAAAAGCCGTCCACGGCCGCCCGCGCCAGGGCAGCACGCTGCCAGACATAGATCGAGCCGTTCAGCCCCCACGCCGGCGGGACGTCCTGCCGACGCGCGAACCCCTCGGCCTTGCTCACACACAGCGTGCCATCGGACCGGGCTTCGACGAGCGAGTAGTAGGGATTGTGCGACGGCTCCGTCACCGTGACGATGAGGTCAGCCTGCGGTGCGAGCCGGATCGCATCCGCCAAGTCCTGCTGCGTGCGCAGCGGTGAGGTCGGTTGCAGGTCCACGACAAGGTCGATGCGTTCACCCTGGCTCTCCAGGTAAGCGATCAAATGCTCGATCGCAGGTATCTTCGCCGCAGCGTCGGTGGCCAGTTCAGCCGGACGCCGGTACGGCACCTGTGCGCCCCACTCGCGGGAGATGGCAGCAATCTCGTCGTCATCGGTTGAGACGTATACCGCTTCGATGAGGGGACAGGCGCGCGCCTGCTCGATCGTGTGGGCGATCAGCGGCTTGCCCGCGAACGGCCGGACGTTCTTGCGCGGCAGCCCCTTGCTGCCGCCCCGGGCGCAGATCGTCGCAACGGTCTTCTGGCGCGGAGCGCTCACTGTTTGATCCCTTCGACCAGCAGATGGCGGATCTCGCGCTGTCCGCCCTGCATCGTGAAACTCCCACGTTCGACGCCGGCAACGGTCCAGCCCTGCAGCAGCACGGGGACATCCTCCTCAGCAGCAAAGCGCGTTGCGCCGAACCCTTCCAGCGGCCCTTCGCTGCACCACCACATGTCGCGCCCGGCCGCTTCACCGGTGCCGTCGCCCCAGCAGCCGCGCGCGAACATCCGGCTGAACAGGCGCCCGCCCGGCTTCACCACCCGCGCCATCTCGCGATAAACCTGCTGGGCATCTTCGAAGCCGCAGTAGCACACTGCCACCACGTCGAGGATGCCGTCGAAGTAGTTGTCCGGATATGGCAGCCGCAGGGCATCACCCACCTGCACGAGCCCTCCTGTCGCCGACCACGCCGGGCACTCGCGCTCGAGCCGCTCTCGCGCCAGACCCACGGCGGTGTCCGAGCCATCGATTCCGTGCACACAGAATCCTTCGCGCGCCATGAACCACAGGTTCGCACCGCTGCCGCAGCCGACCTCGAGCAGGCGCACGCGCGATGGCTCCCCCGCCTGCGAGAAGCGGCCCTTCACGAAACGGATCACGTCTTCGCCGGGATATTGGCCCCAGACGCGCGATTGATATACGGTCTCCCAGACCGGGTTCCAGCTCATGTTCAGACTATACGATAAAAGATTGGGCGCTCAGGGTGCTCTGCGCGCTCTTGGGGAAATCGCTTCTTCAGCTCGTTATAACGACTGTCGTCGAACAC
>NZ_JBFUAY010000379.1:0-2824 GCF_056406015.1 Rhizobium sp. P1_E1
GGATTATTTCGTCATCGAAGACGAGGCTGGCGAACGTCTTTGGGTCTTTCGCTCCGGTGATGGCATCGATCCCGAAACCGGAAGCCATCGCTGGTTCTGCCATGGGATCTTCGCATGAGCTATGCCGAACTGCAGGTCACCACCCATTTTTCCTTCCTGCGCGGGGCAAGCTCGGCGCAGGAACTGTTCGAGACCGCGAAGGCTCTCGGCATCGAAGCCCTCGGCATCGTCGACCGCAACTCGCTCGCCGGAATTGTCCGGGCGCTTGAGGCATCGCGGGCCACCGGTTTGCGGCTCGTCGTCGGTTGCCGGCTCGATCTGCAAGACGGCATGTCGTTGCTGGTCTACCCGACCGACCGGGCTGCCTATTCCCGGCTGAGCCGCCTTATCACGCTTGGCAAGTCGCGCGGCGGCAAGAACAACTGCGTCCTGCACTGGGACGACGTCATCGCCTATGCCGAAGGCATGATCGGCATTCTGGTGCCGGATCTGCCGGACGACGCCTTTGGGATCCAGCTGCGCAAGATGGCCGAGCTGTTTGGCGATCACGCCTATGTGTCGCTTTGTCTTCGTCGTCGCCAAAACGATCAGCTGCGGCTGCATGAAATTTCCAACCTTGCGGCGCGGTTCACGGTGAAGACGGTCGTCACCAATGATGTCCTCTTCCATGAGTCAGGCCGTCGGCAGTTGCAGGACATCGTCACCTGCATTCGCACCCGCACGACGATCGACGAGGTCGGCTTCGAGCGCGAGCGCCATGCCGATCGCTATCTGAAGCCACCGGAAGAAATGGAGCGCCTTTTTCCGCGCTACCGCGAGGCGCTAGCACGAACGGTGGAGATCGTCGCGAGAGCCAAGTTTTCGTTGGACGAGCTGACTTATCAATATCCCGAGGAGGCGATCGTGCCGGGCAAGGATGCTCAAGCGTCGCTAGAGCACTATGTCTGGCAATGCATTCCCGACCGTTATCCGGAGGGTCTGCCCCCTGACGTTCTGAAGACCGTGCGGCACGAGCTCGATCTGATCCGCACCATGAAATACGCGCCATATTTTCTGACCGTCTTCTCGATCGTGCGCTATGCACGCTCCCAAGGCATTCTCTGCCAGGGCAGGGGTTCTGCCGCCAATAGCGCCGTCTGCTACATTCTTGGCATCACCAGTATCGATCCCTCGACCAACGATCTTCTTTTCGAGCGCTTCGTCAGCCAGGAGCGGGACGAGCCGCCGGATATCGATGTCGACTTCGAGCACGAGCGGCGCGAGGAGGTGATCCAGTGGATCTATCGCACCTATACCAGAGAAAGGGCAGCGCTCTGCGCGACCGTGACGCGATATCGTGCGAAAGGGGCGATCCGAGATGTCGGTAAGGCACTCGGTTTGCCGGAGGATATGATCAAGGCGCTGTCGTCGGGCATGTGGTCCTGGTCGGAGGAGGTTTGTGACCACAATGTCCGCGAGCTCAATCTCAATCCCGACGACCGGCGTCTTGTGCTCACCCTGAAACTGGCGCAGCAGCTGATGGGCGCGCCGCGCCATCTTGGCCAGCATCCTGGCGGCTTCGTCCTCACCCATGATCGGCTCGACGATCTCGTGCCGATCGAACCGGCGACGATGAAGGACCGTCAGATCATCGAATGGGACAAGGACGACGTCGAAGCCCTCAAATTCATGAAGGTGGACATCCTGGCGCTTGGCATGCTGACCTGCATGGCCAAGGCCTTCGATCTGATCCGCGATCACAAGGACCGCGATCTCGATCTGTCGAAGATCGAGCAGGAGGATCCTGCGACCTATGCGATGATCCGCAAGGCCGATACACTCGGGACTTTCCAGATCGAGAGCCGCGCCCAGATGGCCATGCTGCCGCGGCTGAAACCCCGAACCTTCTACGACCTCGTGGTGCAAGTCGCCATTGTCCGGCCCGGCCCGATCCAGGGCGACATGGTGCATCCTTATCTCCGTCGGCGGGAAGGCAAGGAGGCTGTTGAATACCCGACGCCGGAACTCGAGGCCGTGCTCGGCAAGACGCTCGGCGTACCCTTGTTCCAGGAAAGCGCCATGCGGGTGGCGATGGTCTGCGCCGGCTTTACCGGCGGTGAGGCCGACCAGCTGCGCAAGTCGATGGCGACCTTCAAGTTCACCGGTGGCGTCTCGCGCTTCAAGGACAAGCTGGTGTCGGGCATGGTCAAGAATGGGTACACGCCGGAATTCGCCGAGAAGACTTTTTCGCAGCTCGAAGGCTTCGGCTCCTATGGTTTCCCGGAAAGTCATGCGGCTTCGTTCGCACTGATCGCCTATGCCTCGAACTACATCAAATGCCATTACCCTGACGCCTTCTGCGCCGCGCTCATCAATTCGCAGCCGATGGGTTTTTATGCGCCGGCCCAAATCGTAGGTGATGCGAGAGCCCACGGCGTCGAGGTGCGGCCGGTCTGCATTAATCGCTCCCGGTGGGACTGTACGCTGGAGCGGATCGGCAGTTCCGGCCGGCATGCCGTGCGGCTCGGTTTCCGGCAGGTGAAGGGATTGGCGGTCGCCGACGCCGCGCGCATCGTCGCGGCACGCATGAACACGGCCTTTGCCTCGGTTGATGACATGTGGCGACGATCCGGCGTGCCGTCCGAGGCGCTTGTTCAGCTTGCCAAGGCCGATGCTTTTCTTCCGTCGCTGAAGCTTGAGCGCCGCGATGCGCTCTGGGCGATCAAGGCGCTGCGCGACGAACCACTGCCGTTGTTTGCAGCCGCGGCCGAACGGGAGATGGCTGCAATCGCAGAGCAGCAGGAGCCCGAAGTCGCGCTTCGCCAAATGACGGACGGCCATAACG
>NZ_JBFUAY010000380.1:0-2799 GCF_056406015.1 Rhizobium sp. P1_E1
ATCTGCAGGAACTCGTCCATGATCTGCAGGAACTCGTCCATGCTTTCCTTGGCGTAGACCTCCTCGCGGCCCGCATGCGAAAACAGCTTGACCGTCGCGATATTCGTATAGCTGTCGACCACGCGCCCCGTCATCATCGAGCGCGCATCCGCCTGCGCCGCGGCAATCTTGCGAAGCCGCGGCACGAAATAGGCGACAATGCTGATATAGACCGCCAGCCAGACGAGGATCGGGATCATCAGCCACCAGTCGGCTGCCGCAATCACGACGATCATCGTCAGGAAGTAGGTCACGACATAGACGAAGACATCGAGGATCCTGATCACCGTTTCGCGTACGGCAATCGAGGTCTGCATCACCTTGGTCCCGACGCACCCGGCCGCCTCGTTGGCGAAGAACGACATGCTGTGGCGCAGCAGGAAGCGGTGCATCTGCCAGCGTGCGCTCATCTGATAATTGCCGAGCATCATCTGATGCATGATGAAAGACTCGAGCCCGGCCGTCAGCGGCAGGCCGACCAGCACCAGCGCCGCCATCCAGAAAAGCTTGTGACCTTCTCTCTCCAGGAAGGTGGCGCGGTCGGCATTAGTCAGCCAGCCGACGATGTCGCCGAGGAACTGGAAGAGGGCCACTTCGCCGATAGCGATCAGCGCCGTCAGCACGGCTATCAAGCCGAGCCAAGGCGCAGCCGGTTTGCTGTAGTGCCAGCAAAAAGCAAAGAGACCTTTAGGAGGGGCGACGGGCTCCTCGCTCGGAAAGGGATTGAGGCGCTGTTCGAACCAGCCAAACATTGATTGCTCCAAGCGGTTGCTCTCAGTTGATTTTCCCATCGTCGTCACGACGTTTCCTCCAGGTTTTGGGCCGTTTCTCGAGTGACGGCAGCAACCAGGCTGCCGTCTTTACCCGAGAACAACTTTCAATCGTGGTTTCAGATGGCGCTGGAGGCGCAGCGGGGGCGGTCTCACCTCAAGCCTGAAAAAACTTGTCCGTTCCGAGGGCCTCCATAGCTGCGGCAATCCGAGAGAGCGCAAGAACGTAGGCGGCGGTGCGCAGGGTGATGTTCTTGTCTCGCGCATATGCCAAAACGGCGTCGGCTTCGCTTTCCATCTTCGTCTTCAGCCACGCATGAACCTGTTCGAGGGTCCATCGTTCGCCCTGGCGGTTCTGCACCCATTCGAGGTACGAGACCGTGACGCCACCCGCATTCACGAGGATATCGGGAATGATTTCGACGTTCATGGCCTCGAGGATCTCGTCGGCCTCCGGGGTGACCGGGCCGTTGGCGAGTTCGACAATGACCCTGGCCTTTATGCTTGCCGCGTTGCCCTCGTGAACCATGTTCTCTACCGCTGCTAAGATGAGGATGTCGCATTCGACCGACACGAGCTCGTCGCCAGAAATCTCGGACACACCAGCTGAACCTGCCATGCTAGTGACACTTCCATGGCGCTTGGCGGCCAGCAGTTTGCTGATGTCGAGGCCCGCCGGGGCATGGACCGCACCCTTGGAGTCCGAGACCGCGTTGATCTTGCATCCGTCGGCGGCAAGCAGCTTGGCGATGTGCTTGCCGGCATTGCCAAATCCCTGGATCGCCACTCGTGTTCCATGCTCCAATTTGAGAGTGTCGGCTTTATATCGCATGATGTTATAGGCTCCGCGTGCTGTCGCATCGTCGCGCCCGCGCGAGCCGCCAAGGGCGACGGGTTTGCCGGTAATCACCGCTGGCGTCCTCTTGCCGACAATGGTGCTGTATTCGTCCATCATCCACGCCATGATCTTTTCATTGGTGCCGACATCAGGCGCTGGAATGTCCCGATCTGGACCAATGACCGCAGCGAAAGCCCGGATGTAGGCGCGGCCGAGGCGTTCCTGCTCCGTGTTGGAGAGGCCGCGAGGATCCACCTTCACGCCGCCCTTTCCGCCGCCAAATGGCAGGCCCATCAGCGCGTTCTTCAAGGTCATTAGCAGGCCAAGCGTTTCCACCTCATCGGCGTTCACCATCTGATCCCAGCGGATGCCGCCCTTCGTAGGACCGAGGCTATCGTCATAGCGACAGCGCCACCCGATAAAACATTTGGTCGACCCGTCGTCCATGAGGATCGACAGACGCGCTTGCGTCGTCTCGAGCGGTTTCTTCAGCTTTTCGAGAAAACCTGGATGAAGATCCAGGTGCTCGGCTGCTTCAATGACGCGTTCCAGCGCAATTTTCAGCATGGGGTTCTTCATAGTTAGTTCCTCACTTTCAAAGGTTGGGAGACTTGCACGTCAGCGGCCACGCGTCCCCCGGCACCAACCCGATGCAGTTTGTGCCTGAGTCCCCCTAGGACTCGTCGTGCCAAGCCGATCGCGCGGTGATAACTTGCGGTTTCGGCGAGTTTGCTTTCGCCAGGTTCCGCAGTGCGACAGCTTTTAGGGCCCCAGTTTTGGTCTGCCCTTCAACCGGGAGTGACGTTGCCCGAGGAGTCGCCCCCATTTGGCGTAGTCTGCCTTTCCGAACTTCCAGTTCTTGACACGTTCGATTCGACGCTTGCACAGGATCAATCGCGCGAAATCGACCAGTGGCTGGCAACCGATGAGGATTTTCCGCCCAAGTTCGACAAGGGCGGCGAGCGTATTCTGGGATGTAGTGGATTTGCCAATACCTCCCTTTCCGTAAAACGCGATCTGACGCAGAGCAGCCATTAGTGCTTCCTTTTCGTGTTCGAACCGACCGAGGTGTTGCCGCGACACCGGACGCGGCTGGTCCCGTCGCAGCCCGAGAACAATTTTCAAGCGTCGTGCCAATTGAGCTGATTGATA
>NZ_JBFUAY010000381.1:0-2776 GCF_056406015.1 Rhizobium sp. P1_E1
CTCAAATACCAGGTGACCGCCTGTACGATCAGCCATGCCTCGAAATGCCTGCCTTTGAAATCATCCTTMGACTGCMGTTTCAGCTTTTCGGCAATAGCATTCAGAATCATCCGCACGCTMCACAACATTTGGAGCGGAAATTTCTCCTCCGACGGTCAACATACGTTAAGCGCAAAAATTTGCGACAGGCCCGCCAAACGGCATGGGCAATCACCTGCGCCGGAAATCGGTGGTGACGATAAAGAGTATCACGGGAAAATCTGGTCATGCCGCCAGATCCCACATTTTGATCGATGCCCGGTTAACGTTACGGTGCCATCGGTTCTGCTATCCGGTTGTCGTGGGCTTGCCCTGCTGTCAGGTCAAGCGCTGCAATCGGGCCTGGAGTGCTCGCCGATCGGGGACGAGGTTGTCGAGGTCCCGCGGGGGCTGTCCTCGTATCAATTGTCCAATCAGCGCCTGCGCCGCCTCCAACAAAAAGACGCCGCAATCACGACCGTTCTGCTGCTGGGCCATCCCCATTCGGATCACCCTGGCGGCTCCCACCGTCCCTGCGACCCGTTGGGCAGCGGCGTCGTGGTAGTCGCCGAGGGAGTCGTAGTGATAGGCAATCGGCCTGTTTCGATCGCGGCGATCAAGGAGCAGCAGCGACCAGTGGGTGCCGCGTTGATTGCGATCACCACCCTGGGCGTCAGTCACTGGAATCAACACGAAGTCGGCTAGGCGATGTCACGTTGTCGGCAACTTAACGGGTGGCGGATAATTCGGTTGAGATGACYTCATCGACCATCAGCTACAAGAACCACCGCTTTCCACCGCAGATCATCGCCCGTGCGGTCTGGCTGTATTTCCGGTTCCCGTTGAGCCTGCGGCTGGTCGAGGAAATGTTGCTGGAGCGCGGCATCGTCGTTTCTTACGAAACGATACGGCGGTGGTGCCGCAAATTCGGGGCGGCCTACGCCAAGCAGTTGCGTAGAAAGAAGCCGTCGCGGAAGGATATCTGGCATCTGGACGAGGTCGTGATTTCCATCGGCGGTCAAAAACATTGGCTTTGGCGCGCCGTTGACCAGGACGGCTACGTTCTCGATGAGATCGTCCAGACCCGCCGCGATACCAAGGCTGCCAAGAGATTGCTGGTCAGGCTGCTGAAGAAGCAGGGCCTGTCACCGAAGCGCATCATCGACAAACTGCGCTCATACGGAGCGGCAAAACGGGACGTGATGCCCGCTGTCGAACATCGATCGCACAAGGGCCTTAACAATCGCGCAGAGAATTCTCACGTGCCGCTTCGAAAACGAGAGCGGATGATGCAGGGCTTTCGATCCGTCGGAGGTTTGCAACGTTTCATCTCGGTCTTTTCAGCAGTCCGAAATCTTTTCGTCGCGCCGCACCAGAGACACTCAGCCCTAGCCACCCATATTCATCGCATCCGCGCCATGGCGCAGTGGAAAGCCGTGACCGCTGCAATTGCATGAGTTTACCGACAAGCGACTTTACGGCCGTTGATCAAACAACGTGACATCGCCTACCCGGACGCCTTCGCCGAACTGACGTCGCCAGCCTGCACCCACGACCCGTACCCGTTCAAGCGGTGGTTGCGCGAGCATGATCCGGTGCATCGCGCGGCCTCAGGCCTCTTTCTGTTGAGCCGCCACGCCGACATCTGTCGCAAGACACTTCCTGTCGGCTTTGTCGGAATCGCCACACAGCCTTTTATCATATCTAGATCATTATCTGAGTTAAGCCGTTGAAATCGGAGGTAAACCCGATCCTCGTCTCAATTGGTATGAGATTTGCGACGCTGCTTCGCGGATCGGCTGGTTCACAGAAGGAGAAAACAGAGTGCAGAGCGATTTCATTCCGGATCATGTTCGGTCCAGTTTGGTGAGGGACTTCAGCTTGTTCACGTCCCCAGGCATGGCACCAACAGCGAACCGAGATCCACACGCAGTTTTTTCTCGGATCCATCGAGAGCCCCACATTTTTTATTCCTCCTTTAACACTCGATACAGGCGGGGTACCTGGGTGATCACGGGCGCGTGCGACCAGCGCAAGGTGCTAGAGGATGTCGAAACTATTTCCAGCCATCGCAGCATCTTCTCCTCGGCACTTGGTGAAAACTGGCCAATGATCCCGCTGGAACTCCAACCATGGGCCCATGGCATTTTTCGTGCACTCTTAGATCCGCAGTTCTCCCTGAGGGGAGTTATGGCATTGGAGCGGAATGTCCGTAAGCAAGCAAGTGCGATTATCGATCTGATCGCTCGGAGCACCGGATGTGGCGTCATGAAAGATTTCGCCCTTCTATTCACAGTCAAAGTCAAAGTCTACCTGGGCTCTATGGGGCTCTCAAACAGCGGATCCGACGAGCTCATTGGTTGGGTGAGCGACTTGCTCCACGGCAATGATGTTAAACGTACCGAAGCGGCCCAATCAATCGTAAGTTTCATCGACGAACTTGCAGCGAGCCGTCGGCAGCAATCGGCTGCCGATTTCACGACATACATCGTGCACGCGCAGGTCCAGGCTCGTTCCCTGACAGATGAGGAAGTCCGGGGCATCGGCGTACTCTTCTTGAGTGCCGGACTCGACACGGTCGCTGCCGCGTTAGGCTTAGACCTGGCCTATCTCGCACGCAATCCGGAGGATCAGGAATCGCTGCGGAGAGAGCCGACCCGGATCGCAACCGCAGTTGAAGAATTGTTGCGTGCCTATTCAACCGTTCAGATTACCGCGTGGCTACGAAAGACGTGGACTTCGAAGGACTGTCGATGCG
>NZ_JBFUAY010000382.1:0-2717 GCF_056406015.1 Rhizobium sp. P1_E1
TACCGTGCGTCCAGCAAGATGCTCGAGAATCTCGGTCATATCGCCAGCATCCTTTCGACGGCGCGGCGCGCGGCGACAGCAATTGCCGGATCGACCGTCACCTCGTGGCGGTTTTCCTCGAGTGCCGCGCGGATATTGGCAAGGGTGATGCGCTTCATGTGCGGGCAGAGATTGCAGGGGCGAATGAATTCGACATCGGGATGGTGCACGGCGACATTGTCGCTCATCGAGCATTCGGTGAGCAGCACGACGCGCGCCGGTTTCTGCCTGCCGACATAATCCGACATGACAGCGGTGGAGCCAGCGAAATCAGCTTCTGCGACCACATCGGGCGGGCATTCGGGATGGGCGAGCACGGTTACGCCGGGATGGTTTTCGCGCAGCTGGCGCACGTCCTCGGCGGTGAAGAGTTCATGCACTTCGCAATGGCCGTGCCAGGCGATGATCTCGACATCAGTCTCGCGGGCGACGTTGCGCGCCAGATATTCGTCCGGGATCATCAGCACCTTCGGCACACCGAGCGATTCCACCACCTGTTTGGCATTGCCCGAGGTGCAGCAGATATCGGAGGCAGCCTTCACTGCGGCCGAGGTATTGACATAGGTGACGATGGGCACGCCGGGATGGGCCTGGCGCAGCAGGGCGATATCCTCGGGCGTTATCGAATCCGCCAGCGAACAGCCGGCGGCGAGATCCGGGATCAGCACGGTTTTCTCGGGGTTCAGCAGCTTGGCGGTCTCGGCCATGAAATGCACGCCGGCAAGCACGATGACATCGGCATCGACCTCGATTGCCTTGCGGGCGAGCGCCAGGCTGTCGCCGACGATATCGGCCACGCCGTGGAAGATCTCCGGTGTCTGATAGTTGTGCGCGAGAATGACGGCGTTGCGGCGGCGCTTGAGCTCGAGGATCGCGTCGACGTCATTTTCGAACGTCATCCATTCGGCTTTGGGAATGACGCGGCTGACGCGCTCGTAGAGCGAGGATGCGGAAACAGGATAATTCATGACCGGCTCCTAATTATGCTCCAATTGAGCATATCATAGGCAAAGAGATATTCTCACGGTGAGCATATGTCAATTGCGGGAGAGCGGTAATTTCGTTCCTGCCAGCGCCCGTTCTTCGAGCACGGTGTGGCGAAAGCGGAAAAGCTTGGCCGGCCGGCCGCCGGTTTCGCTTTCCGTGCCGCCGGTTTCCTCGACCAGTTCCTGCTGTTCGATGAGGCGGCGGAAGTTCTGCTTGTGCAGCGTCAGCCCCGCCAACGCCTCGATGGTGCGCTGAAGCCTCAGCAGCGTGAAGCTCTCCGGCATCAGCTCGAAGACGACGGGGCGGTATTTGATCTTGGCGCGCAGTCGGGCGATTCCGGTTGCGAGAATACGGCGGTGATCGGCAAACATTGCCAGGCCGAGATTGGCCTCCGCGCCGCATCCGGCTTCCGAGACGAGTCCCGCCTCGTAAAGCAGTTCATAGCGCTGCAGGGCCAAATCCTCGTTCCAGCCGCCGCCATCGAGGCCGAAGGTGAAATCCGCCCGGCGATGGCGATGGTCGCGCCTTGCCAAATCGGCATCGGCCCAGCTCCTCAGGCGCGCCATGATCTCGTCAAGCACGGCTGGCCGGCCCTGCCGGTGGTCTTCCCAGGGGAAATATTCGTACCAGCCGTGCCATCCCGGCCGGCCGGCACCCGACTGCTCGTTGACGAGGCCGAGATAGCTGATCGAGATCGTCCGCCCGCCTGGGATGTCGTTGTTCCGGTCGCGGTCGGCGAAGGTATAGAGCTGTTCGAGATAGCCGACGGGGTGTTCCGTCTGCTCCTGCACCCATTCGCGCAGGCCCGATTGCAGGGTGCGATGACCCATTTCGAAAGGCCCCGACGGCAGCGCATTGCCGGAATGGATGGTCAATACGCGCGGCTCGTCCCCCGTCACCGCGACGAGCACCGCAATCAATTCCGCATGCGCAAAGCCGATCGTCACAGGGGACTGAATACTCCGTTCCGAATGAATCGAACGGATAATTCCTGACACAGGCCGGGACGGAAGCCAATGGAGCGGAAGCGCCTTTGCGGCGCTTCCCACATCATCGACGCAACAGAGCGCGTTTGCCCTCAGCTATTGCCCGTCTCGCTTTTCAGCCGCTGCAGGAAGATTTCCAGTTCCGCGTTGTCGATACCGACGAGATGGCGCTTTTCCGGATAGGCGCCGGTCCTGACATCCTCGGCAAATTCCGTAAAGGCGGCGATGCGCTCGCGCTGCAGCCGGTCGTGTTCGGCGGCAAAGTCGCGATAGATCTTGGCGTGGCGCGGATAGTGGTCGCGATTGGCGCCGAGCACGTCGTCGGCGAAGAGATATTGGGCGTCGCAGCCGCTGCCTGCGCCCATGGAGATCATCAGCATCGAGGTGTTGCTGCTGATGGCGGCGGCGACATCCCCTGGGACGACTTCGATTTCGGCGGCGAAGGCGCCGGCCTCTTCCAGCGCCTTGGTCTGCCGCCAGATCTCGGCGGCACTCGCCGCCGTCTTGCCGACGGCGCGGAAGCCGCCTGTCCAGGTCGCCTTCGAAGGGATCAGTCCGAGATGACCGCAGACTGGGATACCCTCGTCCCGCATGCGCCGGATCGTCTGCAGGCTTGCGGCGCAATAGACCGCGTCGCCGCCTGCCTTCAGCGCCGCAAAGGCCGCACGCAGATAGTCCTCGGCCGAGACATGGTCGCCATATTCG
>NZ_JBFUAY010000383.1:0-2667 GCF_056406015.1 Rhizobium sp. P1_E1
TCTGTATGCCCTTCAACGCGAAACTTCTGCGCCTGCAACTGACCATCGGTCAGGGCCTCGGCGACGATGTCGAGATTGTTTTTCGCAGCGTCACTCAATTTGGCCGAACCAAGTTCGAAAGTAAGCAACATATCGAAGCCTTTTATGGACGCTTGGGCCTCGGGCTTCGTGGGCGCCTGCTCTTTAGCGCATTTTTCCTTCGTACCAATGCAAATGGCTCTTGTACGAACCTCCTCGCTTTGCTTCGTGAGGGACGTCAGCACATCTTGGCGCGAGTATTCAGTTCGTTTGGAAACTTGACCAAAGGACGTAGACGTGCCGGCGAGCGCAATTGCAATGCCAACAGCAAAATAACGAACATGAAATGTCATACTAATCCCCTACCCATTGAACATGGATAGGTAGATTCTACTCGGTTTTTTAAAGTCGTCAATCCGGTTAACTATAACTGTTGAACTGAAGTGCACAATATATTAACTCGCAATTCGTCATCGACCCGCTCTCTTGGAGCAAGTCATGTAAAAAAGTTCACGAATAAAAATAGTTTATGAATTTGGTGAGCTTGATTTTATTTAAATAATATCGATTATGTTTGATCTGGGGCGAAGAGTAGTGTTGAAACTTGGGGTGGGGCAATGAATCCGACGGTGGCGGTCCGAATTCTGGCCGYGTGTGGTGTTGCACTGGTCGGTCCGCTGACATCGGACGCCATGGCGTTGGCAAGCGCGATCGATAGTGGAAGCAAAGAGGCGCTCTGGCGCTTCGCGCAGGATCATTCACGAAGCGCCTATGCGCCGAAAGCTTTAGGCCTTTTAGGAGGTGARAAAAAGGCTGGGTCGGTTATACGAACAGCAGGCTTCACCCTCCCCCAAGGCTGGCTAAGGGGTGAGCGCGATCTGGTCATCAAGGTACAGTCGCGGGAGCACGATTCTTTCGCGTCCCACGGCAACCGAGGTGAGATACAGCCATCCGTCGGCCACGAGACTCTTGAAAGAAGGTCGCAGCAACGTGCGGCAATCGACATCAGCACGAAACTGCAACGGTTCAAGCGCGACGTCGAGAAGTGCAACGGAGCGCCGCTCTCGGTAACGCAGAATTGCGTTGCCGGAGCACTTGAGAAATTTGCCCGAGGGATCGAGGCCTCACCGAAAGTCCAAGGTGGCGTAGCGACCGTCGCTGTTCCGGCCCTTGAGGCCGCCGCCAGCAAGCTCCGCACTGCATCATCTAAGGCGGAGGCGCGTGCTGCTCTGGCAGCTGCAGTTCCAGTCATCCGAAAGTCAATCTCGTTGATCGTCGCGGGGGATGACGATGCCGTCTATCGACTGCAGATCCGCCAGCGTGCCTTGGTGATCCAGGCGCTGACTATCAGTGATCAGACGCTGGCGCAGGCGACAGGTATCTAATCTCGTCTCGTTAACGGCAAAATCATGGACGGTACATTGCCACGCGTTTCGGTCATCGTGACTCACTACAACTATGCGCGCTACATCGCTGAAGCGCTCCAATCCGTCCGGCAGCAGTCAATCAATGACTGGGAGCTCATTGTCGTTGATGACTGCTCCGACGTAGGTGAGTTCACGCTCGTTGAACGCATCGTTGCCGAGATGGGAGACAGCCGCATCAGACTTGTTCGTAACAAGAGCAATCTAGGTCAAATCCCAACGATATTTGAAGGCCTTGACCAAGCGAAGGGTGATTTTATATCGCTGCTTGATCCCGATGATCGCTACGAGTCGATGTTTTTGGAAACGATGATCGCGGCGTTTCTAAATCCGCGGCACACGATCGGCGTCGCAGCCTGCGAGATGGGTGTATTTCATGATCGATACGGTGTGCTGTCCTTGCACAGTACATCGTTTCGTTATCGGGCGGTCATGGAAGGGCGCTATGATGAGACGACGACCAGTCAGCTTCTCAACGGCTTCTCGACTTATATCCCTTCCTGGAAGCAAGGCTGGCACTGGGTCGCGACGTCGGGCATGATGTTCCGCCGCGCTATTCTTGACCTTATCCGTCCATCCAAACCAGTGACTTTTACGCGCTTCGAGGGGGACAGCTATTGTGCGCTTGGTTGCCATATGATCGCCGGGTCGGCCTTCGTCGATCAGATGCTTTCCTGGCGGCGCGTGCACGACAACAACACGGCGAAAAATCCAGTGATGATCTTCGAACATCAGAACAAGCTGAAGCCCGAATTTACAAATTCGCTCGCCGACTCGACACTACTCGCCGCCGAAGTACTCTTGTCGTCTTCGAAACTGTCATCCAAAGCCAAAG
This sequence comes from Rhizobium sp. P1_E1, assembly GCF_056406015.1. Lineage (NCBI taxonomy): Bacteria > Pseudomonadati > Pseudomonadota > Alphaproteobacteria > Hyphomicrobiales > Rhizobiaceae > Rhizobium > Rhizobium sp. P1_E1. The sequence continues at coordinate 2,278 of NZ_JBFUAY010000383.1, forward strand.
TCGACATCATGCCTTCGATCGTAGCTCATATTGGGCATGAAGGTCTTTCAGCCGTCGCTGAACGCAGCGAGACAGCACGTGAGATCGTTTGGGCCTCTGCAGTCGGCGAGGCGTGAACCATGAGGTTGCTCCTTGTCACCGATCACGATTTTCTTCCGGACCGTGTCGGCGGTCGCGAGAGCAGTATCGACGAACTTGCCAACGCGCTTGTCCGCCGCGGCCATGTCGTGACCGTTCTTGCGCAGGCGAAACTGCGCACCACGATTCGCCCGACCGGGTCGATTTTTTGGAAGATCAACTACAAAATCGAGCGCGTCATCGACGTTGTCGCCGTCGCCGAGCGACATCTTTCATCCAACCGTTTTGATCTGGCAATTTATAGCGTAAATC
>NZ_JBFUAY010000384.1:0-2645 GCF_056406015.1 Rhizobium sp. P1_E1
CGATTTAACGATGTGGGATTCCGCCGGAGGCGCAAATCAGATTCAAGGCTGACTTTTGGAGATCGGCCGTGGATTGTGATGCGCTTCCGGATGAGCCAGTGGGAACGGATCAAGGATTGTGTGCCGGGCGGCACGAAGGGCAAACGCGCGCCCGCGCACGAACAACCGGCTGTTCCTGGACGCGCTGTTGTGGACCGCCCGTTCCGGCGGTCGCTGGCGTGACCTGCCCGAACGGCTCGGCGGGCACTCTAAACTTAACGCTGCGAAGACAAGATCTGGGAGTGAGGCTTTGGTTCATTCGGCGTGAAGGGGCGCGATTTGGCGCCATGCTTGCATGGCAGTTGCTCGCAGTTCTCGATGGTGGGTGGATGGAGTATCGTGGCGGGGAACGTTAAAGAGGTTGGCGTTCGGGTCGGTACGGAAACGAAACGCTGAAGATGTCGCGCTGACTAGAAGCGCTTCATGATCCTCTCTCGCCGTCGGACGGGTTGATGAGAGGGCACTGTCACATTGATTGAGCGGTAAGGAAATTGAGGTAGCAGCGCACCCATGACCGTGAGTGCACCGACCTACAAGAACCACCGCTTCCGATCGAAATCGTAGCCCGTGCTGTCTGGCTCTACTTTCGCTTTAATCTGAGCCTGCGCGATGTCGAGGAAATGCTGCTCGATTTCGGGATCGTCGTTTCCTACGAGACCATCCGCCGATGGTGCCGAAAGCATGGCCTTGATTAGCGCGCCGCATACGTCGCAAGGCGCCGACGAAAGGGGATGTCTGGCACTTCGATGAAGTCGTGGTGCGCATCAACGGTCAGAAATGCTGGTTGTGGAGAGCGGTTGATCAGGAGGGATATGTGCTCGACGAGATCGTCCAGACGCGTCGCAACACCAAGGCGGCCAAGCGCCTGCTGACGCGACTTCTGAAGAAGCAGGGCATGTCGCCAAAGCGTATGATCACCGACAAATTGCGCTCCTACGGGGCGGCCAGACGCCAGGTCATGCCGAACGTGGAACGCCGCTCGCATAAAGGCTTGAACAACCGGGCGGAGAACTCTCACCTGCCGTTGAGAAAGCGGGAGCGAACGCGACAGGGTTTCCGGTCGGTTGGCTCATTGCAACATTTCGTGTCGATCTTCTCCGCCGTCCGAAACCTCTATCGACGCCAGGCAATGGCCGCGTGGGAAGCCGTGAGTGCACGGCCTGCCTGAAAAGCGCAGGCTCGGCCTCACGTGGCCACATTCAAACAACGTGACAGCGCCGGCACCGCACCTCGCGCGCCGCTCAAACACCTTCGACCGTGGGACCGCCGCGGAGATTGGCTTGCGGCGTGGCCGCCAGTTGATCTGCATCAACGCCGCAACGGCAAACCAGACATAGGATCTCGCCGTCGCAACGGAGGAAGAGTCTATGCCCGCAAACACCGTCATTCCTATCGGCGACGGCGCCCTTTCCACTGCAGTTAGAATGCGCTTGGAACTGGAACTCGGACTGACGTACGATGTCGTGAAGGTGACGGTTCTCAATGGCGAGGTGACCTTGCGCGGAAGGATGGCGTGTCCGTCGAAAAGGGAAGCAGCGAAGGTCACCGCGGAGAGCGTGCGCGGCGTGCGCAGAGTACTCAGCGACATTTCGACGGCGTATTACATGGCCGGAAGCCCAGCCGATCGTTCGAAGGAAGGCTGCGCATGGGCCTGTCGCAAATTTTGGCGCTCAACGGTATGTTGACCATGGGAAGAGAGATGCCGCTCCGAAAGTTGTGGAGCGAGCCTATGATTCTGAATGCTATTGCCGAAAAGTTGAAGCGGCAATCGAAGGATGATTTCAATGGCCGGCATTTCGAGGCATGGCCGATGTGCAGGCGGTTGCCTGGTATTTGGGTTATCCACTCAACTATCGGGATCTTGAGGAGATGTTCCGGGAACGTGGCTTCGAGGTCGATCATAGCACCGTCAACCGTTGGGTTCTGGCCTAGGCGCCGATGATCGAAAAGCGGCTTCGCCAGTTCCGGCGGCCGCATTTCGGCTCACGCTGCCTTTTCCTTCTTCCGCCGCGCCAGCGAAGTGCCGCTGTTCCATATCGTCAAGGATCCGAAGCTGGTGCATCGGCAAGGCGCCTTCGCTGTCATCGCCGCTGGCCGTCGCATCCCAAGGCGCGGCCAGGAACTCGGCCACATCCAGTTCAGTTGGTGTGGTTATCGACCAGCCGGCGTGGACTTTCTCATCCAGCTTGGCTTGCCAATGATATCCTTCGGTGCGTCGATTATGGATGCCGGGTTGTAGTGGGCATCGATCGGAAAAGAGTAGTCCGCATGATTGCCTTCGGTGATAAAGCCAGCGGCATAGAGCGTCTCCAGATAAGGATTGTCGGCCACCAGCACATCGGCGTAGGGCTCAAGCGCCCCGAAAGTGGCACGGAAATCCATGTCGGGACGTCCGGGCAGGGTGATCGGCACGCCCTGATGGCTGTAGTAAAACTTCTGACCGTTCACGGAGAAGGCTTCGGAGATATAGGACATCGTGAGAGGCGTGTTGGCGAATGTTTCACCCGCTGCCCGGAATGACTTGGTCACCTGGTTCATCTCGTCGAAGGTAGCGGTTCCCTTGAGGCGGGAGATTTGCACCATGGTCAGGTCGCCCAGCTTGTCGA
>NZ_JBFUAY010000385.1:0-4698 GCF_056406015.1 Rhizobium sp. P1_E1
GTAAGCCCACGGTGAAAGCCGTCTTGCGATGACGGGCTACTGACTGGCAGTCCTAGTGGTAACGCTAGGAGTAGTCATATGACGAAGCATCCAATTGAGGTGATCACGTCCGTAGAGCGCCGTCGGCGCTGGTCACGCGAGGACAAAGAGCGCCTCGTCGCTGCCTGCTTTGAGCCGGACGCGGTTATCTCTGAGATTGCTCGCGCGGCCGGTATCCATGTCAGCCAGTTGTTCCGTTGGCGCAAGGAGCTGTGCCGGATCGAGGAGCTGAAGACCGAGACGGCAACCACGTTGGTGCCGGTGATCGTGTCCGAGACCGCGCCGGCAGTCTCTCCCGTTCAAACGGAACCGCCCACCACATCCCATCCTCGTCGCAAACGCAGCGATGTAACGATTGAGCTGGGTCGGGGCAGACGCGTACGCGTGGATAGCGATATCGACACGGAAGCGCTTGGGCGCATTCTCGATTGCGTGCTGGGTCGTCGATGATCCCGGTCCCTACTGGTGTAAAGGTCTGGCTGGCGACAGGCCATACGGACATGCGAAAGGGCTTTCCGGGTCTATCGTTGATGGTGCAGGAGGCGCTGAAGCGTGACCCGATGTGTGGGCACCTGTTCGTATTCCGCGGCCGCGGTGGCGGTCTGATCAAGGTGATCTGGCATGACGGCCAGGGAGCCTGTCTGTTTACAAAGAAGTTAGAACGGGGACGCTTCATCTGGCCCTCGGCAGCCGATGGCACGGTGGTGATCACGCCCGCGCAGCTCGGTTATTTACTGGAAGGCATCGACTGGCGGATGCCGCAAAAGACCTGGCGGCCGACGTCGGCCGGATAAGCAAAAACACTGGAATGACAGGGTCGAATATGATTCCATCCTGTCATGAGCAATGCGACCGAAGAGCTTCCGGACGACCTTACCAGTGCGCTTGCACTGCTGGCCAAGGAACGTGCTCGGCGTGTTGCAGCCGAGGCTGAAGCAGCAACTGCCAAGGCAGAAGCCGCCAGTGCAAAGGCACTCGTATCACATTCCGAGGCGCTGATCGCGCGGCTGAAGCTGGAGATCGACAAGGTTCGCCGCGAACTCTACGGCAGCCGGTCCGAGCGTAAGGCGCGGCTCCTTGAGCAGATGGAGCTGCAGCTCGAGGAGCTAGAAGCAAATGCCGGTGAAGATGAACTGGTCGCGGAGATCGCAGCCAAAGCTTCAGCCGTCAAAGCCTTTGAGCGCAAGCGTCCTTCACGCAAACCCTTTCCAGAACACCTGCCGCGCGAGCGCATCGTCATCGCTGCTCCCACGAATTGCGCCTGCTGCGGGTCGACCAAACTGTCGAAACTCGGTGAGGATATCACCGAGACCCTGGAGGTCGTCCCGCGCCAGTGGAAGGTTATCCAGACGGTGCGGGAGAAGTTTACCTGCCGCGAGTGTGAGAAGATCACCCAGACACCAGCACCCTTCCATGTGACGCCCCGCGGTTTTGCCGGGCCGAACCTGCTGGCGATGATCCTGTTTGAGAAGTTCGCCCAGCACCAGCCGCTCAATCGCCAAAGCGAACGCTATGCCCGCGAGGGCATCGACCTCAGCTTATCGACATTGGCCGACCAGGTCGGAGCATGCGCCGCGGCTTTGAAGCCTATCCATTCACTGATCGAAGCGCACGTTCTGGCCGCCGGGCGGCTTCATGGCGACGACACGACAGTGCCGATCTTGGCGAGGGGAAAGACCGATACCGGTCGCATATGGACCTATGTCCGGGATGACCGACCATTCGGCGGGCTCTCACCGCCGGCCGCGCTGTATTATGCATCGCGGGACCGGCGACAGGAGCATCCGGAACGCCATCTGAAGACCTTCACCGGCATTCTGCAGGCGGATGCCTATGGCGGCTATAATCCGCTGTTCAAGGTTGATCGCGATCCAAATCCGCTAAGGCAGGCGTTTTGCTGGTCACATTCGAGACGTAAGTTCTTCGTGCTCGCCGACATCGCGGCGAATGCCAAGCGTGGAAAGAACGCTGCGCCGATCTCGCCCATGGCGCTGGAAGCCGTCAAACGGATCGACGCCCTGTTCGATATCGAGCGGGATATAAACGGGCTTGCCGCCGGTCAACGCCTGGACCGACGCCGCAGAGACAGCCTGCCGCTCGTCGACGATCTCCAGGCTTGGCTTCAAACCGAGCGTGCAAAACTGTCGCGCAGTTCTCCGGTCGCAGAGGCGATCGACTACATGCTCAAGCGTTGGGATGGCTTCACGTCATTCCTGGACGACGGCAGGATTTGCCTGACCAACAATGCCGCCGAGCGCGCGCTCAGAGGCTTCGCACTTGGCAGGAAATCATGGCTATTCGCCGGATCGGATCGTGGCGCTGACCGTGCCGCCTTCATGGCTACGCTGATCATGACGGCAAAGCTCAACGACATTGATCCGCAGGCGTGGCTTGCCGACATCCTCGCCCGCATAGCCGACACTCCGATCACCAGGTTGGAGCAACTGCTTCCATGGAACTGGACACCGCCGACCATCGACGCTCAAGCGGCGTGACCAGCGGCCTTCACCGTATGCTTACCCCTTGCCTACCGAGGCGCTTGATCGGGCGAGCGCTTCTGCCTGACGTTTCGGGCTAGCACGGAAGTCGTGCTGAGACAGGTTACCAGTCGAGGTGACCCGCCATGCTCCGAATCCCTGGTCGAATACGACGGTGGCTGAAATTCCGTCTTCGAAAATCAGCTTCATGTAGCGACCATGTGGAACCTGCTCGAACCGCAGCGTCAACGACACGCCTTTCAAGGCCGCGTATTCGGTGATCACGGCTTGCGCCAGATTACTGTCTCGCCAATCTTCGTGAAGACGCGACGGGAGGCCTGACTTTCCTCCTGGGGCGCTTGTCGACAACACCACGGAATGAGATGGAACCCCCTTCACCAAAGCAGCTACGGTATCGACGAACATTTTTGCCGTGAGCGGCGATTTGACGTAGGGATCGGTATATGTGACCGACGTCAGCTTCCGGTTCGTGGAGACACCTAGTTCTTCCAGAAGGCTGCGAATGCGACTTGCCATCGCTCCGCCGAACAGCGTCAGGCCACGATCGAGTTCCGTAGTGATCGTGTCAAACTTCGACCCTGGAGAAGGCAGCAGCAAGGACTTATTCAGCGGCGTTGTTTGCGCGATGCCATCGACGGTTCCGTACACGATTGGAAAAGTGGCGGGCTGCCCCCACTCCGCCGACACCTCCCAAGAAGCCGGATCCCTTGTCGCCCACGCCGTGGTTCTAGTGCCACTGGTCACGATGACACCGGCAACTGCGCCAGCGCCTAGTGTCGGAGGCGCTCCGACGTGTACGGGAAAGTTCCCGCCTGCTTTCGCGTAGCGCTGACCCAAGTCATACAAGGCAATCAGATCACCGTTGTTCCCTCGACGCAGCAGGCTTTCCGGGACCACGAAGACAACCTCGCTACTGTGGCTCAGCCATTGTTCCAGTGCTGTGTTTACAGGCCAGTTGGCGAGCTGGCCGAGATCGGTCGTCTCCGGAAGGTAGAGGCGTACCGATGGTTTGATGGATTCCCGCAACGTCCGAGCGACCTCGTCCTCGACGTTGATGGAAATCGCAGCGTCCTTAGATATCCGATCTTCGTCTGGCAGGGCACGGTGGAAGGAGAGATGCTGATCCAGGAAGTTCAGGGCCGAGCGACGGTCGAGGGTTCCTTCTTCGAACGGTGCGTCCGGCACGAGGACGCAAGCGGCGCAACCCGTACTGCAGCCGGTGTTCGGACAATCCAGGACGTTACGGGCTTCGGCGAGGACCTTCGGAAGCCGATCGGCGATCGACGCCGCAAACCCAGCGCCGCCCGCTGCGCGGTCGAATATCAGCATCGAACGTGAGCGTGTTCCGAACTGTGCGTCCGCCGTCTGCGTTGCGTAACCCATCTCGTCAGCTTCGATGCCGAGAATACGCGCTATACCCTCTCGCATCGCGATAACCAGAGCCGTCGCCGTGGCCTTCGCCGAAGGCATAGACGGCTGGAGTTCGAAAACGTCAGTCGAGATCTCATATCCTAGATCGAGATTGCGTCTCACCGCCCATGCATTGCCGTTGCCCTCGCAGACCTGGGCGTTCTCCCCCTTCTTCCAGCGGAGTGGCGCATGGAGGGCGAGCGGCGAAGCTACGGTCTGATCGATGTCGCCGTTGTCCAACCTCGGATAGTCGGGGGACGCCCGCCCGCAGTGCAGGCACAGGRCATATCCGTTTTTCAACTGTCCCCGATTGCTGTAGTAAACTGCGCCTTCACGGCTGCTACGATAGCGGCCAAGATCCGGGATCGGCAGCGATGTCCAAGGGCTCGCCCTGACGGACACGCTTGGTTCTTCTGGTGCGACGTAGGAGACGACGTCCGTCTCTGCATGCGCCTTGTCGCGCACGTCTACGGAGAACCCTGCAGGTCTCAGATAGGGGTTGTTCGTTACCGCTCCTGCGCATACCGGGCATTCGTTGAGCTCCGTCCGGCTGGTATCGCTCGTCCCGCATCGCCGGCATGTCCAATGTACTTTCAGACTCTGCACGTCTCGTATGTTGCTTTCGCTGGCCGGTCGTTTCCAGTTCAGGAGGACGCCTGCCGACTTGTGCACAAGTCCGTCAAGAACGATCTCCGAACCGGGAGCATAATCTCTTATCGCGAGATCAAGGGATCGTTGCGGTCCCGTAAGC
>NZ_JBFUAY010000386.1:0-2604 GCF_056406015.1 Rhizobium sp. P1_E1
TTGGCTTCGGTCGACACGCAGTCGGCCTGGGAAAACGGTCTGACGAGCCTCTGGCTTCTGGCAGTGGTCGTCGTTCCCTTCACCAACCGGCGCCGGCAGAGGCTCGGCGACATCATTGCCGGCACCCTGGTGGTCGACACTCCGCGCTCCGTGCTGCTGTCCGACCTCGCGCTGTCCGCCCCCGCCGCCGCGTCGACGCAGGCGGAATTCGAATTCCTGCCGGAACACCTCGATGTCTACGGCAAATATGAGCTGCAGACGTTGGAGGACGTGCTTCGCGACTCGACAAAGACGTCCAACTATAAGGAGATCGAACAGATCGTGCGAACCATTACCCGGAGGATTCGGTATGAAGACACCGTGAAGCCCGGCCGGGAGCTGCACTTCCTCAACGAGTTCTATCGCGCCCAGCGCGAGCATCTGGAGAGCTTGAAGCTTTTCGGCACGCTTCGCGAAAACAAATATCATGAGCATTCGCGAACAGAGGCGAAGAAACTTGTTTGATGCGACGTAGTTTCCGAAACAACGCGCCTTCTACGGCAAAAACAGCACGTCGTACTGCTCGAACTCGCCCGGCAGCTCGCGCACCTTCATCTCCACCTCGCGGTCCTCGAAAAGGACGAGGCAATCCTCGTAGAAGCCTGATAGCATTGATATGAAGGCTTTCGTTCCCTCTGCTCCGTAGAAGAGCGGCGTAAACTCCATATAGAGCGGCACGCGGCGGGCAAGCAGCGGCTGCATCGAGCGGCAGGCGACCGGCTCGTAGCCTTCGATATCCATCCAGACAAGCCCGATTGCGGCCGGATCGACCGAAAGTCCGGCAAGGATTTCGGAAACCGGCTTCACCGCCACGCTGATCTTCTGGTCCGTCGGGCTCTGGCGAATGGCGCTGCTCTTGCCGTGATTGTTGAGGTTGAGGAAAAAGTCGATCTCGCCTTCGCTCTCGCCGGCGGCGCAATTGATGAGCCGGACTTTTTCCTCCAGCCGGTTCTGGCGAATGTTGAGCTGAAGCAGCGGGAAATTGCGCGGGTCGGGCTCAACACTGACGATATTGATGTAAGTGTCGCTGAGCGCGAAATAGACGGTCTGGGTGCCGATATTGCCGCCGATCTCGAGCAGCGTCGCATCCTTTCTGAGCAGACCCCGCTCTCGCAGGATAACGATCAGCCGGTCAACGGCCTCGCGCTCGAAATGGCCCTTCCGGAAGACCTTGCGGCCAATATAGTCCGAGGGCGAGAAGGTCATCAGATGGTCGCCGGCGTCGACCGTCATCGAGACGACGCGCGGGCCGATATTCTCGATCAGCAGGCGGCGGCCGAAGCGGGTGTCGAAGAAGCGCGAAGCGGCAGCATTGCGCGCCTTGCGCAGGCGGCGGCTCCAGTATTTGGCGGTCAGCCAGGGCTTGCCGGGCATCAGTCTTTTCCTTCGAGCGGTTCTGCCGCTTTCTCTCTCGGAATGACGTAGACTTTCAAGGGCAGGGCCCGGCCGCGCACACTGATTTCACGGCTTTCGATGCCGGCGAGGTCAGCACCCGAAAGGTTCGCTACCGGCTCGGAGATGACGATCGCCGCCTCGAACTCCTTGGCGGCGGTCTCGAGCCGGCTCGCAACATTGACGGTATCGCCGATCGCCGTCATGCTGCGGACCCGGCCGTATCCCATCGTGCCGACGACGGCCGGGCCGGTGTGAATGCCGATGGCGATGCGCAGCGGCAGTGCCAGTTCATCGGCCAGCTCGGCGGCGAGTTTATCGATCTCGGCGACGATCGCTGCTGCCGCGTTGAGCGCCTGGCGGCAGGCTTCCTCCGGCGCGGTATTGAGGCCGAAGAGCGCCATGGCGCCRTCGCCAATGAACTTGTCGAGCCGCCCGCCCGCCTGCTCCACCGCCTTGCCGATGATGGCGAAATAGCGGTTCAGCAGGAAGACGACGTCGAAGGGCAGGCGGGTTTCCGTCAGCGTGGTGAAATGGCGGATATCGACGAAGAGCACGGCGATCTCGCGTTCGCGGCCGGGGCTTGTCTCCTGGCTGTTGGCGGGAAGCGCAGCCTCGATCGCCGGCACGAGAAGCGGCGCGACGGCAACGTCGCGGTTCGGACGAAGCTGGCAGGCGAGCCGGACATCCGGGCCGGCATTGATGCGCTTCAGGGTCGTCTGTTCCATCTTGTCCGGGGCAGGCAGGCTTTCGTAATCGCCGAGGATCTGCACGCGGCAGGTGGAGCACTGGCCCTTGCCGCCGCAGACGGCATAATGCGGCAAGCCGCCGAGCCGGCTTGCTTCCAGCACCGAGAAGCCGCGCGGCACGCGGATCACCTCGCCGCCCGGATAATTCACGGCAACCTGGTCGAGCCGCTCCTTCAGCCTGCGCCGGGCGCGGGCGACGACGACGATGAGCAGCGAGGCCGAGAAGGCGCCGTAGAGCCCGGCACGGATCATGGCGACCTGACGGTGAACGTCCGGGTTCGAGGCGTAACGGGTGTTGACGCCCTCCTTGTAAGCGCTGACCGTCATTGACTGCTGGTAGGAAGGGTCGGCGAGTGTCCGGCCCATTTCGACGAAACCGAGCAGCGCGAGCACCGGCACGAGGATGGCGAGCGCCAGCATGAGC
>NZ_JBFUAY010000387.1:0-2603 GCF_056406015.1 Rhizobium sp. P1_E1
TTACAGTCCAGACCTCAATCCCATTGAGCAGGTCTTCGCCAAGCTCAAGCATCTCATCAGAAAGGCCGAGCCACGAAGCGTCGAAACAACGTGGCGCACCGCCGGTCACATGCTCGACGCATTCGCGCCTGACGAATGCGCAAACTATCTTAGAAACTCAGGATATGCTGCCGTCTAAAAACAGCACGCTCTAGGCACGTTGCAAAGGGACATCTCAATGAGATGGCGGGATAGTCGGACAAGCAGCACGCGACCGTGACGACGAGCGCGGTGTTCTCGGAACGCAAAGCCGCACCGGCGGCAGCGAAGGTGGCCTGCATGATAGGATCCTGTCTTGTAAGAAGAGAGGTCAGTTTTCGAGAAAGGTGAGCTCGCTGACGAAACCTTCGGCATCGCCTCGAAAAAGTGAGCGGCTGAATTCGATCGCGCGGCCCGAAGCAAGATAGGCAACGCGCTTTGTTAAAAGACCAGCCGTTCCGATCGCGACGCCAAGCGTGGTGGCGTCCGGATCTTCGATGTTAAGTGCGAAAGTGCGCTCGATCGCACGAATGGGTCTAAAGTTTGCGTCCGCGAGTGTGTTGCAGGTGGAAGAGGTAACGGTACGAGCGGCGGGCAGGAACTCGGAGGAAATGCATATGCGTTCAATCGCAAGCGGCTGGCCCGCCGAGCTCCGCAAATGGGTGATGCGCACGACGCGACTGTCGCTTGACAGGCCGAGTGTCATCATCTCCTCGGGTGCGGGATGAGACGTGCTGCGCTCGATGCACTCGACTTTCGTGCCCGATCCAAGCCAGGAAATGTCACCCGTCAAAAGGTTCGCGCGTGACGGAGGCTGATCTGCGCGGACCGCCGATCCGGCTACGAAGGTTCCTGAGGCGCGCCTGCGGACCAGAAATCCGTCTTGGACGAGATGGTCGATTGCTTTGCGGACCGTTACACGGCTAACGCGGACATGTTCAGCGAGGTCTCGTTCGGGATAAAGAACGTCGCCCTCTTTGAGTTTACCCGACAGGATCGCCTTTTCAAGCGCCAGCCGAAGCCTTTGATAGAGCGGACCGGCGCCCTTGATGTCTGTGTCCCATCCTGGAAGCATGGCTGCAAGCCTGTCACTCATTCGATCGCTTTCAGATGCCCGAAGCGCGACACAGCCAAGGCCACGGCCCCGCTCAGTGCATCTCCTTCGGGCGTTACCAATAGACTTTGATGCCGTGCAGCGATCCAGGACGAATACAGCGACCCCAATCCGCCGAGCAGGCAAATCTTCTGCGTTCCTCGAGCGACCAGACGATCAAGTGCTTCGTCAACTGAAACAGCGGCTTCTTGCAACAGGCGCGCGGCGACGGCATCGCCCTGTTTCATGTGCTCGAATACGCGCGGCGCATAGCGGCCGAAGGCGCCGGGCTTTGCCTGCCGCGCAAACTCGACGATATTGCGTGGGTCATTTTTGAATTCCGCAAGGACCGAGGCGGTCATCGCGGACATGTCGTGAATGCCGTCATATGCTAGCAGCGTTTCTTGCAAAAGCGCATGTCCGATACGAGCGCCGCTGCCGAGGTCGCCCACAGTAAAGCCCCATCCGCCCACGTAGGTCACCGTCTCGCAGTGGCGGGAAATGTAGATCGTGCCTGTTCCTAAAATGGCGACGGCACCGTCTTTATCACCAAGCGCGCCTTGTAGCGCGATCAGCCCGTCTGACTCGATGTCCGCCTGGGCGAAAGGTAGCCTGTTTTTCACGTAGTGAACGGCCTCGCCGACATTATTGCCCGCGACCCCCAGAACTGCACGCGCCGAGGCGATGCTACGCGCATTGATGCCAGCTGCGTAAAACGCCGCGCGGGTCGCACTGGCAATGTTGTCGAGCGCCGTATCCGGATCGGAAAGGATGTTGGCTGGCCCGGCTTGAGCCCGCGCAAGGATATTCCCGTTCGAACCGGCGACTGCCGCACGGCAGCTCGTGCCACCGCCATCGATTCCGATTAGGTATGCGGTCATCCGCCCGTTCCTTCAGGAGGTCATCTGACACAACGTCGATCGCGTTCGGGCCGCCCCAGCTGCCCTCGTAGTGTTCGTACGTACGTCGCACAAACATACTTTAGTGTCAATTGGAAAACCGGCTGGCGAGGGCATGGGGCGAGACTGTCGCGAGTAACCCTCATGCAATTTTGGGAAAAGTTCGTGCGCAAAGACGTCGACGGCTTCGTCGCCAAGATTCGAAGATCTTTGCTTCGTTGTTCAAGTTTGAAGGATTCTTCGGACGGCATCGTGTCGAGGCAGTCGCATCAAACAACAGCCATGGCAGGGAAACTTTGATCTGGATCAAAGCGCGGTCCCGGCGAAATTGATAATCATCAAGCCGTGCCGGAAAACGGGATAGCCGAACCCGCAATCGCGGCGTAATCATCTCGGGCATGCCCGGCATGCGCAGCCACGCCCGCCACACGCGGATTTCGAAGGGATCAGGACATGGACGTCGTAAGCAGTGACGTTTCGGACGCCGGCACTCTCGTCGCCTGCCGTTCCTGCCAGGCGCGGCACGGCGTCGTCTGCGGCGCCTTGACCAACAGCCAGCTCCGGGATCTCGGCCGCCAATCGCTCCGCCGCAC
>NZ_JBFUAY010000388.1:0-2599 GCF_056406015.1 Rhizobium sp. P1_E1
ATTATTCTCACGGGCGAAGGAAAGGGCTTTTCCGCCGGAGGCGATATCAAGGCCTGGGGCGGAATGTTGCCTCAGGAGTTCGGTCATCTCTGGGTTCGGCACGGTCACCGTATCTTCGAAAGACTGGCGACCCTGCGGGTGCCGCTCATCGCGGCTCTGAATGGCCACGCCCTCGGAGGAGGGCTTGAACTTGCAGGGGTTGCCGACATTCGCCTTGCAGAGGAGCAGATCAAGATTGGTCTGCCGGAAACCGGCCTTGGGATGGTGCCGGGCTGGTCCGGGACTCAGCGTCTTGTGCGCCGGTTCGGGGCGCAGGCCGTCCGACGCATGGCGCTCGGCGGCGAGATATTCACCGCCGAAGAAGCACGCCTGCTGGGTATCGTGGACGCGGTCGTTCCCACCGGAAACGCGGTGACCGCTGCCAGGGAATATGCGCAGCGGATCGCCGCAAGGGGGCCGGCTGCGACCGAGATCGCGAAGTTGATGATCGCATCGGCGAACGGCGAAGACAATGGAACCGCGGTCGAAGCCCTTGGCTCGATCCTCGCTGCGAAGACCGGCGATCTGAAGGAGGGCGTCGCATCATTCAGCGAGAAGCGCCCGGCAACGTTCAAGGGAGAATGGTAATGACGGTTCTCGTCAACCCCACCGCGCTCAGCGACCACAAAGCGCGTGATTTCAAGATGCTCATCGATGGCAAATGGGAGGCTGGTGCCTCCGATCAGATCGAGCGTGTCGCGCCGAGCCATGGCGTCGTGATCAGCCGGTTTCCGACCGGTAGCAAGAACGACGCCGAACGTGCGATCGCTGCGGCACGCAAGGCGTTCGACCTCGGGCCGTGGCCTCGAATGACCGCTTCCGAACGGTCCGCCATCCTGCTCAAGGCTGCCGACCTGATCGCGGCGCGCGCAGAGGAGCTTGCATTTCTCGATGCTATCGAGGCAGGAAAGCCGATCAAGCAGGTGCGGGGAGAAATTGCCGGCTCCGTTGACATATGGCGCTACGCGGCGGCTCTTGCCCGCGACCTCCATGGTGAAAGCTATAACACGCTCGGCGATGGCACATTGGGCGTCGTCTTGCGCGAAGCGATCGGCGTAGTCTCGATCATCACGCCCTGGAACTTTCCGTTCCTGATCGTCGGCCAGAAGCTGCCATTCGCTCTGGCCGCAGGTTGCACGACCGTCGTCAAGCCCTCGGAGCTGACCTCAGGATCGACGCTCGTGCTGGGCGAGATCCTGCAGCAGGCCGGCATTCCGGATGGTGTCGTCAACATTGTCACCGGCACGGGACCAGAGGTCGGCGCGGTCATGACCTCCCATCCCGACGTCGACATGGTGTCGTTCACCGGCTCGACCGGTGTCGGAAAGCTGACGATGTCGAATGCTGCACAGACGCTGAAGAAGGTCTCGCTGGAACTGGGTGGGAAGAACCCGCAGATCGTGTTCCCGGATGCCGATCTCGATGCGTTCATCGATGCCGCGGTCTTCGGCGCATACTTCAATGCCGGCGAGTGCTGCAATGCCGGCTCGCGGCTGATCCTTCACAAATCAATCGCTTCCGATGTCGTCAAGCGGATTGCCGAATTGTCGAAGGCAGTGAAGGTCGGCGACCCTCTTGATCCTTCGACGCAGGTGGGCGCGATCATCACGCCGCAGCACCTGGAGAAGATATCGGGATACGTCGCCGGGGCGAGGAGCGGCGGTGCCCGCGTCGCCCATGGCGGCGAGACGCTCGATCTCGGCATGGGGCAGTTCATGTCGCCGACGATCCTCGAAGAGGTCACCCCTGATATGGCCGTGGCGCGCGAGGAAGTCTTTGGTCCGGTGCTTTCGGTCCTGACATTCGAGACATCAGCCGAGGCGATCAGGATTGCGAATTCCATCGACTACGGCCTGTCGGCCGGTGTCTGGAGCCGCGATTTCGACACGTGCCTGACGATCGGCCGATCGGTGCGGGCGGGGACGGTCTGGATGAACACCTTCATGGACGGCGCCTCGGAACTTCCCTTCGGCGGTTACAAGCAAAGCGGCCTTGGTCGCGAGCTCGGCCGCCATGCGGTCGAAGATTACACCGAGACCAAGACACTCAACATGCATATCGGCAAACGCACCAGCTGGTGGATGCCGCAGACGGAAAAGCTGGCTTAGCCGGTGGCCGAACTACGCTCGAGGAGGGCGGGTGATTGGTGCGGGAATGGGTCCCGCATCTTCCAAACTTGAACTGGGAGGTTCTTCGATGAACAGGTTTTTGACCACGACCGCAATGATCGCATTGGCTCTGGCTAGCGCCAGCGTGTCCGTACGCGCAGCCGACGTGAAGGAAGTGCAGATGCTGCACTGGTGGACGTCAGGTGGCGAGGCGGCGGCTTTGAACGTATTGAAGCAGGATCTTTCGAAGGAAGGTTTTGCCTGGAAGGACGTGCCGGTTGCCGGCGGTGGCGGCGATGCGGCGATGACGGCGCTGAAGGCAATGGTCGCGGCCGGCACCTATCCGACAGCCTCGCAGATGCTCGGTTATACCGTGCTCGATTATGCCCAGGCCGGCGTCATGGGCGATCTGACGGAGACGGCGAAGAAGGAAGGCTGGGACAAGTCGGTTC
>NZ_JBFUAY010000389.1:0-2566 GCF_056406015.1 Rhizobium sp. P1_E1
GTTATAGCCGCCGCGTGCCGTCGCATCGTCGCGCCCGAGCGAGCCGCCAAGCACGACGGGTTTGCCGGTAATCATTGATGGCGTCCTCTTGCCGACAATGGTGCTGTATTCGTCCATCATCCAAGCCATGGTCCATTCATTGGTCGCGACATCAGGGGCTGGAATGTCCCGATCCGGGCCAATGACCCTGGCGAAAGCCCGGATGTAGGCGCGTGCGAGACGTTCCAGTTCCGTGTTGGAGAGGCTGCGAGGCTCCACCTTCACGCCCCCTTTGGCGCCGCCAAAAGGCAGGTCCATCACGGCACACTTCGAGGTCATCATTAGTGCAAGCGCCATCACCTCATCGGCGTTCACTTGCGGGTGATAGCGGATGCCGCCCTTCGTTGGACCGAGGCTATCGTCATAGCGGCAGCGGAAGGCCAAAAAGGACTTGGTCGAGCCGTCGTCCATGCGGATCGACAGACGCGCCTGCGTCATCTCGAGAGCTTGTTTCAGCTTTTCGAGAACACTTGGATCAAGATCCAGGTGCTCGGCTGCTTCCAAGACGCGCTTCAGGGTATTTTCAAACAAGGACCGGCCCACAATACTTCCTTTCACAGGTTGGGGAACCTACATGTCAGCGGGCAGGCGTCCCCTGGCTCCAACCGAATGCAGTTCTTGTGTCTAAGCCGGTCCTAGCACTCGTCGTGCCAAGCCGATTGCGCGGTGATTAGCTGGGGGATTTCGGACGAATCCACTTCGCCAGGGGGTCCACAGTGCGACAGCTTTGTCAGCTTTGCGACAGGGGGTGTCTGCATGCGCTTGGCAAGGCGCAACACTGCTTTCGAGATCTGTTTAACCGCCACTAACGACTGAGGATATGCCTCGCAGCCCTGTTGGTTTCGGCAAGCGTGATGAACATCTCGTCGCCCGTTAAAGCACCGTAATTGATCGCGTGAATCTCAGCGTGGAGCAGCGTCTTCGGCAACCATGGCCATCCAATCTGAAGCACAGCGCCGATTTCCACTGCCAGGATTTGAATCGAGCGCAGCTCATTCGACCGAGAAGCGCGTGTGCATTGGGGCTCGCCCTCTGCGGCTTCTTCAGGAGCCTCACGACATATGCGCGATTGTCGTCACCTTTGTCGGCTTCTTGACACGCCTTAAGATTCTTCGGTCCGGTATTTAATCCCGCTAAGTGTTTGCGGCAGCATCAGATTCCGGTTCTGCCCCCATCAATCGGCTTAACTGGCACGACGCTTGAAAATTGTTCTTGGGCTGCGACGGAACCAGCCGCGTCCGATGTCGGGGCATTACCCCGCACCTGCAAGAGTTGATACGGAGTATAATCATGGCTGCTGATACCCCCGAAACATCGCTAAATAATTGTCTCAGCATTTCGGACCTCCGCTCTGACAATTGGAAATCATTGGAAGACAATCTGGGGTGGCTCTCGACTATTTCCGCCGACCATGCTGATTTCATTACAACTTCTCAGCAGGTGACGCGCGTTATCGAGATTCTGTCTCCAATAGAGGCCTACCAGGCTTATCCCGGTGCACGCGCCTTCGCCAAGCTGGGGGGGATGATACAGAGACAGGAAATGGTCAGGGCGCATCTCCTGGCTCGGGGGTTTCGAAAGAAGATCGCCAGCCTGGCCCACCGTCAGCGCTACTCCGAGGTGCTGTTTGTCGGCAAGATGTCGTCCTCCGAGCAGAAGGCCCTACGCCGCAGTCTGAAGCGCAAAACCGGGATCGGCGATTTCGCCTTCGACGCTGTCTTCGTCCAGACCTTCGAGGATGCTCTGAACGCACTGCGTGTCAACCTTATCCTCCAAGCCGTGGTTATCCATGACGGCTTTGCCTTCCGCTCGCAGGATTGTCATCTGGACACGCTGCACTCGGTTCTCGACGAGCTGGAGGTCCTTTTCGAGGCCACTTCGGAGTCCGAGCGCGGCCCGCTGCTCGGCCGCGAGATTGCGAAGCTTAGGCCAGAGGTCGACCTCTATCTCGTCGCCGACTCGAATGTCGAAGACATCGCCGCGCGCATGGGCGAGACTTTTGAGCGTGTCTTCTACCGTGAGGCAGACTGCGACGAACTCTATCCCTCCATCATGCGCGACGTCGCACGGCGCTACGATGCTGACTGGTTCAATGGCGTAAAGGGTCACGCTAAACGGCCGATAAGCAACTTCCACGCCTTGACGGCTTCCCGCGGCAAATCGATCATGAATTCGAACTGGATCCGTGATCGTGCGCAGTTCTATGGCCCGACCCTGTTCCAGGCGGAGACCTCCGCTACCTCGGGCGGCCTGGATTCCCTGCTCGAGCCACGTGGCCCGCTGAAGATTGCGCAGGAAAAGGCGGCGCGCGCTTTTGGTGCCAAGCGCACCTTCTTTTGCACCAATGGCACTTCGGGGGCTAACAACATCGTGGTGCAGGCYCTTGTCAGGCGAGGCGATGTGGTAATAGTCGACCGAAACAGCCACACATCAGTGCATCGTGGGCTGATGCGGGCGGGTGCGCGGGTGGACTATCTGGATGCCTACCCGCTGAACGATTATTCCATCTATGGCGCAGTGCCCCTGG
>NZ_JBFUAY010000390.1:0-2566 GCF_056406015.1 Rhizobium sp. P1_E1
CAGTTCACAGCGCATGAGACGCTGGACGGCCGGATCGACCAGGCCTTCGAGGCGATGAAGCAGATCGGCTTCGAGGCGCTGATCTACGACTATACACCGGTGCCTTACGATCTCGACGGCGCGATCATGATACCATCGCTGCTGAAGCTGCGGAATATCTCCGACGACATGCACGACTACTGGTTCAATCGCGGCTATTTCCGTATCGATCCGGTGCAACAGGTGGCGCTGCGCACTTCCGCACCCTTCTTCTGGAACTACGACCCGGACGCCGACACGCTGATCAACCGTTTCATGAACGACGACACCGCGCCGGTGACGCGTTATTTAAGCGAACGCGATATGTCGACCGGCGTCACCGTTCCGGTTCACATGCCACGCGGCGACTATGCGACCGTCACCGGCATCCGCTTCGGCCGGAACAAAGATTTCGAACGGCACGCACTGCGCTATATCGCCGACTTTAACCTGCTTGCCCATGTTTTCCATGAGACCGCCTATTCGCTTTTCGACACGCGGGCGAAGAGCGTCGGCACGATCCGCCTGACCGAGCGGGAACGTGAATGCCTGCGCCATTCGGCGGAAGGTTACTCCGCCAAGGAAATTTCCCGCATCATCGACCGTTCCGTACCGACCGTCGTGATGCATCTGAACGCCGCGACAAAGAAACTCGGGGCCCGCAACCGCACCCAGGCCGTGGTTCGCGCCACCCATTACCGCCTGCTCGAAGACCGGCCGACCCATAATTGGCCACCCTATAACTTGTGATAGCTGCCTTCACCGTCGTCGCCGCGTTATGCTTTTTCTCATTGCTAAGAGATGGAGACGCCAGTGGGCGAAGTCACGACCAAAGAAGCCTATCTGCCCTTTCGCGACTATCACACCTGGTATCGCGTCACCGGTTCGCTGGAGAGCGGCAAGCTACCTCTCGTGGTCGCCCACGGCGGGCCCGGCTGCACCCATGATTATGTCGATTCCTTCAAGGATATCGCCGCCCTCGACGGCCRTCCGGTCATCCATTACGACCAGCTCGGCAATGGCAACTCCACCCGACTTCCGGAAAAGGGCCCGGATTTCTGGACGGTCGGTCTGTTTCTCGAAGAGTTGGACGCGCTGCTTTCCCATCTCGGCATTCAGCATCGTTATGCCTTCCTCGGTCAGTCCTGGGGCGGCATGCTCGGTGCCGAACATGCGGTGCGCCGGCCACAAGGCCTGAAGGCGCTCGTCATCGCCAACTCGCCGGCCAACATGCACACCTGGGTTTCGGAGGCGAACCGGCTGAGGCAGGAACTGCCGAAAGAGGTGCAGGACACGCTGCTGAAGCATGAACTGGCGGGAAGCCTCACCGATCCGGAATATATCGCCGCCTCGCGCGTCTTCTATGACCGCCATGTCTGCAGGGTGGTGCCGTGGCCGCCTGAAGTGGCGCGGACCTTTGCGATCATGGACAAAGACAACACCGTCTACCGCAACATGAACGGCCCGACCGAATTTCACGTCATCGGCACGATGAAGGACTGGACGATCGAGAACAGGCTCGACCGAATCGAGGCCCCGACGCTGCTGATTTCGGGAAAATACGACGAGGCGACGCCCCTGGTGGTAAGGCCCTATCTCGAACGCGTTCCCGGCTGCGAATGGGTGCTCTTCGAAAATTCCAGCCATATGCCGCATGTCGAGGAAAAGCAGCTTTGCCTGGCGACCGTTTCCGGTTTCCTGTCGCGGCACGATTGAAGAAGCGCGTGCGGTCCATCACGATCGTTGGACCGCCCTCTACGCCAGCGATCGCCTATCGGCGAATGAGCCATTTCTTGGCAACACGGCAAGCCATCGTATAGGCGGGATCGAAGACGTTGCCGACATCGTAACGCACTACCTGGCCGAGCAAATGGCTGGCCGCCGTCCTGTCAAGGCCGTAATCCGACGCCAGCCAATTCAGCATTTCGCTGGTCGCATGCTGGAGCGCCTGATCGAGGGGCCGGGCGTTGCCGATAGTGAAGATGTCTTCAGCGGTTTCCCCGCGCGGCCAGACCAGCCCGGCCCTCTTTTCCACCGTCAGCCGCACCGTGACCTCGAACGTCGTCTCGACGCCGGTTCCGACGATCTCGCCATCCCCCTGCACGGCATGGCAGTCGCCGAGGAAGAACAGGGCGCCGGGAGCGGCCACCGGGAAGCGGACCGTGGTGCCGGGGCCGAACAGCCGATAATCCATATTGCCGCCATATTCGCCGCTGGTTGCGGTCGATATTGCCTGGCCGAGGCTGGGCGCCACGCCGAAACAGCCGATCATCGGGGTGAGAGGCAGAACGAGGTTTTCGAGGCCGGCGACCGGCTCGGAAAGCCGAACGGTCAATGCCTCGCGGTCGATGACCCAGATGGCCATATCGCGCGCCGGCAGGTCGCGAACCGTCTCGGGATCGACGACATTGGCGGCGACGACGCTGCGGGTAAACCCCGTGGCCCTGGTCGGGATCATGCTGATGATCTCGACCTTCAGCGCATCTCCGGGCACAGCACCTTCCACGAAGATCGGGCCGTTCATCGGATTGGGGCCGGATGTCTGCTT
>NZ_JBFUAY010000391.1:0-2559 GCF_056406015.1 Rhizobium sp. P1_E1
GCGGGCCGACGCCGTCTTCCCAATTATAGGCCGAGACGAAATTGCCGCCGGGATAGCGACAGTATGGCGTGTCAAGATCACGCACCAGATCGAGGACATCCTGGCGGAATCCATCCTCATCGGCCGTCGGGTGTCCGGGCTCATAAATGCCCCCGTAGATCGCCCTGCCGAGATGCTCGAGAAATGAACTGTAGAGCCTGGAGTCAATGGTCGCGATGCGGAAATCGCGGTGAACCACAACGTTCGTCTTCAACGGATCCTCCCGTTTATATATCAGATATTTTGTTTTCTTGCCTCTAACTTGATATCAGGAATGTTGTTCTGTCAACCAAGTTGCGACTTTAATCATACTAATATGGATTTCAGAAAAAAGTGTCTAATTACAGTTACTTGGTAGACTTTATCGGTCGTCGAAACTGGAAAGAATCGTGGGATTTAAATCAAGATTTCCGATTTTGATTTTTCAGACGTGTAGCCGCATGATGATATCGCGGCCGTGATTTCCGAAGCCGCGACCGAAAATATTGACGCCGCCGGTATGGCCGGCATTCTCCGCGATGCCGACCCGGAGCCGGATGGAGGAATGCTGGGCAAGCGCGAGATCGCTGAGCGTGACATTCGATGCGGCGATACCGTCGATGAAGGTCCCGCGCGTGGAGATGCGCCAAGTCTTCATCATCCCATATTGCGAGCCCTCGAGCTTCCACCATGCCGGCGTGAAGGCGCCGCGCTTGTCGCCATAGTCGCCGGGCGACGTCCAGGTTCCGATGGCCATTCCATTGACCCAGAGAGTTATATCCGACGGCCAGTCCGGATTGGTGCCCGGCACCTCGGACGACAGCTCCAGCGAGAACTCTATGGCGCGGATATCCTTGTTCAACACCTTGGCGTTGTTGGGGAATTTATATTCCACATATCCCCTGCCGAACCAGACGAGCCCGGCCTGCATGCGTTGCGGATCGAGGAAATAGTCGGGCACATCGAGCGGGCCGATGAYGCTCTCGGTGGAGCAAAGACCGCACGGCGCATGGACGTCACAACTGGTGTAGAGCCYCACCGGCATCTCGACTTCGATAATATTGTTGGCCCTTTGGGCCGCACTTTCCTCGAAGCTGATCAGAATTTCGCTGTAGATCGCCGAGCAGATCTTCTGATTTCCCTTCCGGGCCTTAGTCAGCTGGGAATCCACCAGCCGGGCGTCTTCCAAAATCTGGATTCCGGTGGCGACAGTCGATTGAGGAAGAGAAAGGGCACGCGCGATATCGTTGATATTCATTGGTCCCTTGGCGCAGAGCAGCTTGAGCATCTCCAGCCGCGCCGGCGCCGAAAGCGCGCGTATCGCATCATTATTCTCGCCGGCGGCAATCGTCAAAAACGAGCGTTCCATCATTCCCCCACCATTTCCGATGAAATGATGTATATCTGAAATTATGATACATCAAGTGGGAATGCGTCGACGGGTTTGATTGTTATTGTTGAGAAAGACGTCATTGGTCCTGGGCATTTCTTAAAATTCCAGGCGTCCTAATGCCCGGTCGCCTCGGACTGCAGATCGGCATCGGTCAGGGTTCTGAGGAAGGCGACGATGTCGTCGATTTCGGGATCGGTGAGGGCAGGCGCGTCGCCCGGCTTCCTGCCGAAGGGCGGATCCTGGTTGAGGTTATCCCAATAGGCCTGCGGCAGGTCGTCATATTTCCGAACCGTGCCATCTGAATTTTTCGGATACCAACGGCCGGGATCGTTGTCGCGCGTCGCATAGAAGGAGACGACGTCGCGCAGCGAGTGGAAATAGCCGTTGTGGAAGAAGCTCTGCTTCAGCGCGACATTGCGCAGCGTCGGGGTGCGGAACAGACCGCAATATTCGCCGCGTCCGGCAAAGTCGGTGCGTTGGGGACCGCAGAGACCGAGATCATGATAGTTCGGATCGTTGTTGGCCGGGATCGCCATGTTGCGCGGTGCGGCAAGCCCGAGGAAGCCGAAATCGGAAAATTGCGGCGGCTCGCCGTCATTGGCGGGCTCGCTCAGATGACAGCTCGAACAGTTGCCCTTGGCCGGATCCTCGAACAGCTGGCGCCCGTGCAGTTCCTGCGCTGTCAGCGTCGCCTTGCCGGCGAGAAAGGCGTCGTAGCGGCTGGAATAGGGATAGAAATCCGGGGCGCTCTGTTCAAAGGTGGCGAGCGCCTCGGCGGCGGCATCGAAGGCATCCTGAGGATTGTCGAACGCCGTCTCGCCGAATGCCGCCTTGATGTCGTCGGCATAGGCGGCCTTGCGCAGCTTCGCCACCACTTGGGCCGCATCCTTGTTGCTCATCTCGAAGGGCGAGAGCAGCGGGATCTTCGCCTGATCGGCGCCGTGATCGACCCGGCCGTCCCAGGTCAGGCCGCCCGTCGGGCCGTTGTCGACGCTTTCATCGCCCTCGTCCTCGGAATCGTAATAATGCTCGGTGAAAGCAGGTACCGATTGCAGATAACGCAGCGTCGGAACGGYGCGCAAACCCGGCTGGTCCAGATGTTCGCCGCCCATTTCGACTGGCGTCGCCGATGCCGGGCCGAAGGCATG
>NZ_JBFUAY010000392.1:0-2556 GCF_056406015.1 Rhizobium sp. P1_E1
CTATATCTGGGATTACGGCTTCTGGACATATGTCAGGGACAGGTTCTACTTCAAATCCGTGTGGAACACCTCGGTCCTGTGGTTCTACGGCTATCCGTTCATGGTGCTGCTCGCGGTCGGCTTGTGGATGCCGGCCAGCCTCGCCGAAGACCCGAAGCAACGCACCCTTTCGGCCATTCCCTATGTGTGGCTGGCTGCCGCCCTAATCATCTATCTGGCAGCGGCGGGCGAAATCACCAGCAATGTGTGGAATCTCCACATCTTCCATGTGCCGGTCGCGATGTTCTGCGGTCGCGGCGCGCTTCTTCTGGCAACGCTTGCATCGAGAACCATTCTAACGCCGGCGGTGATGCTTCGCTCGATCTGCATCGTGGCTCTCACGCTTGCCTGGTCGACCTTGCCGCTCGTCAGGACGATGAAGAAGCCGATCGCCATGAACGGCAAGCTGCTTGGCGAGGAACTGGCGCGGTTGGCGCAACCGGGCGATCTCGTCGTCGCCATCGCCCCCGAGGTCGGCGATCCCGTCGCAGTCTACTACAGCAGGGCGCGCGGCTGGGTATTCCCGCCTGGCGGAGGCGATGCGGAATGGTCGAAATTCGTCGCGGATGACGCCACTGCGATCGCGCAGCTCGAGGAACTGCGCGCGCAGGGCGCGGACCTGTTCGGCGTGGCCAAGAACGCCACCGACAAGCAGGACCTGCTGTTCATCGAGCATCATGATGGGGTTGTCGACTATCTCGACAAGACCGCAACCAAGCTTGTGGATTCGGCTGGTTTACTGATCTACAGGATCACCCGCCCATGAGAGCCGCGACAGGCTGGGGCCGTGGGCCTTGCCTTCCCTCGGAAAAGGAAGCGCCAAATCGCGCCGGTCGTCCGCCACACAGACTATTGGCCGCATGAACTCGCCCTAATCCGTCGGACACGCTCTGGGTTGTTCACCGCTGACGATCTTTGGGAAAGCGCGCTTAAGCTAATTTAGCGAAAACTTCCTGCCCATGTAAGCACGGATAGGTTTATCGAAGTGGGTGAATAGAAAATGTGCTGCAGCAATAGCAGCTAAGAGCGTGCCGCTCACCGTGATTGCCAATGGTATGACGCCATCGCTAGCGCTTTGGAACTGAGCGCCAAGTCGAATAATAGGCTGGTGAATAGCGTAGAGCGGATAAGACAACAATCCGAAGTATGCCGCGAGTGGCCGCTCCTCGTTGGGCGGAACTGCCGCTGCCAGAGCGACAACGACTGGAATTATAATAGTGATACAGAAAAAATCGTATAACCCCCTGGGGACGGAAAACGGAAGGAATAGAACCACGATCAGGATAAAAAGCGGAATCTGAGGCGGGACCCTCCCGACGCGATGATTGATGTTCCAGCGAAAAATCAGAACACCGGCAAAAAATGAAAAACCGACTCTGACAAAACCTTCAAGGAATGTTCGCCAGTTCGAAAATCCAACTGGACCAATTGTACCCTCGATGCCGACAATTTGGAAAAGCGCGACCGCGAAGAATGCGAGAAACGCGACATCGCCCCATAAGCGAATTTTACGGCGAGCGGCCGATCCGTAAACGACGCTGGCGACCATTTCAAAGCAGAGTGACCAGAGTGGGCTGTTAATCGAGAACGCTTCTTGCCCCGCCAGTAGTCCCAAGGGCAGGAGAAGTAATGCACCCACGGTAAGAATTGGGATGTCGTGGAGAGAAATATGCGGTTCTGAAGCAAATACCGCCGCAAGAACGCCTACGGCAACACCGACCACGATCATGGGATAGAGGCGCGCCAGGCGCTTCAGGAAAAATGCACTGCTCCGCAAACCACCGGACCTTAGTTTTTGGTCATACCCGTTTGCGAGAACAAAACCGCTAAGGCAAAAAAAGAAATCCACGGCGAGATAGGCGTAAGAGCCAAGGCTGAAACCGAAGATCTGGCTCGCATGCAAGAGGACAACGGATAGCGCAGCTACCCCTCGAAGTTCGTCCAGAAACGCAATGTGGTTCGTCAATTTACCGGCCCTGCTACCGGAGGTCACATTGCCAAGTCTTCGTTTGCAACCGATTAACGGATGACCTGTTTTCTGGCTGACGGCTTGCATGCATAGCAGCCGCGGAGGTGAAAGACGCTAACAACAACGGGACGAACGCCGCACTCGATGACGGTGCCGCCGCACGGATAAAGCGCGAAGCATAGGCTAGGTTAAGCGCCTAGGCAGCGGCACGTATCCCGCGCTGTGGAATGCCTTACCATCGTCGCACCACGACCGGATCAATGTTGATCCGGTCGCAGAATCACAGTGCGGTCTATTTCCTGGATGCAGCGTCTTCAATGACCTTCGCGACTTTATCGGGATGAGAGACCATCACGACGTGAGACGCGCCTTTAACCACAACCGTCTCTTTCGAGCCCGCCCGCTCCGCCATCCATGCGAGCGCTGCCGGCGGTATGTTCTTATCCGCGTCACCATAGACGAACCAAGACGGGATCTTCCTCCAGCTCGCCGCAGTCGAGGCCTCGCCAAGAGCCTTATCAGTGATGGGGCGCTGTGTTGCGGCCATC
>NZ_JBFUAY010000393.1:0-2552 GCF_056406015.1 Rhizobium sp. P1_E1
GGTGTCTTGTGTGCCGCGGTGGCGGTCTTCCCAGACCAGTTCCCGAAGCACCGCGACAATGTCGACGTCGCCTTCCAGATGCGCGCTTTCATGGAACGTTCGGCCGTCGCCCTCGCGTGTCGTGGCGCGCAGATGGGCAAAGTGGATGCGCGAGGCGAAGCGCCGTGCGATCGCCGGCAGGTCGTTCTCGGCGCGCACGCCGAGACTGCCGGTGCAATAACACATGCCGTTTGCCGCCGATGGCACCGCATCGAAGAGCGCGGCATAATCATCGGCCGTCGAGGCGATGCGCGGCAGGCCGAACAGCGAGCGCGGCGGGTCATCGGGATGCAGCGTCAGCTTGACGCCGCGCGCTTCGGCAGCCGGCGTTACAGCCTCCAGGAATTCGATCAGGTGCCGACGCAATCTTGCTGCATCGATACCGCTATAAGCGACCAGCTTTTCCCGGAAGGCCGGTATGGTCAGAGGTTCGGTGGTCGACCCCGGTAGAGCCGAGGTGATGATGCGGGTGATGTCGGCGACCTCGTCGTCCGTCATCGCCTCGAAGACGATACGCGCCCTTTCCCGGTCTTCCGCGGAATAGTGCTGCGCCGCATCTGGCCGTTCCAGAATGAAGAGATCGAAGGCTGCGAAGCGCTCGTGATCGAAACGCATGGCGGTGGCGCCCGTCGGTGTCACGAAATCGAGTTCGGTGCGGGTCCAGTCCACCACCGGCATGAAATTATAGCAGACAATCGGAATGCCGCAGGCGGCGACCGCTTCGAGGCTGGCGATCCACGCCTCGATTTCCGCCTTCGCCTCCCCGCCCTTGCGCTTGACCGCGTCGGGGATCGGGATGCTCTCAACGACCGACCAGACGAGCGGCGCACGGTCGCCCGGCGTCGTCTCGATCAGAGACTGGCGTTCGCGCACTTCCTTCTCGGTCCAGGCCCTGCCGATCGGCACCTGATGCAGCGAAGAGACGATATTGGTGGCGCCCGTCTGACGGACGTCATCCAGCGTCACCGGCGCTTCCGGTCCGAACCATCTCCAACCTTGTCGCATCCTTCTTCCTTCCCTGGTCTTTCGTTTCGTGTTGGCCTGCCGTCAGCAGAAATAATCGGGGTAACGCGCGCGCAGTTCGTCGACATCGGGAATGACGGCGCTTAAGTGATGGATCATTGCGCTGCGTGCAGCCGCCGCATCGTGAGCGGCGAGCGCATCGCGGATAATGATGTGTTCGTGTACCACGTTGTCCATGCGCCCAAGCACCGGCAGCGTCAGTCGCCTTGCCCGATCGATCTGCACCTTGACCGTTTTCAGGATTGCCCAGATGCCGGGATAACCTGATATCTGCGCGATCGCCTCGTGGAAGGCCTCATCCTCCTCATGAAAGCTCGACGCATTGTTGGTCGCGGCGTGCGACCGCTGCCGGGCGATGATGGTATCGAGACGGGCGATGTCTGCGGCAGTCGCGGTCAGGGCCGCAGTCTCGACGGTCGTGCCTTCGAGCGCCTTGCGCACAACGACCGCCTCGGGGATCGCCGAGACCGGCACCCGCGACACGACCGTGCCCGATTGCGGATAGATATCGACCAGTCCACCTTCGGAAAGCCTGAGCAGCGCCTCACGCACCGGTGTGCGGCTGACGCCGAAATCATCGGCAATCCGCTTTTCCTGCAGCAGCATGCCAGGCGGCATCCGTAGCGACACGATGTCGGCATAGAGACGATCGTAGATGGCGCCGGCCGTGGTGATGCGGCGCAGCCTGCCGCCAACCTCCTGCGACGTCGGGACTACCAAGACTTCGGTTTCTGATGCTTGCGACATAACGATACCGGGCGTCGATGCTTGTTGGCATACTAGTATATCAGTTATATGGCCTTGCCAAGACGTGCTGCGGGTGAGTGAGGGTATAGCGCCACATCTCGTGATTCAGCGCTTCGCGAATTGAGCATTTCAGTCTGGGCCCGGGGATCGAGCAATGATTGCGCTTCAAAAGCGCTGGTGAACGGCATGAGCCTTGCGAAATCAGAAGCCCGATCTTTGTGCCGTGACACTCTTTGTTTGGAACTTAGATCCGTCGAGTTGGTTGAAATCCCCAAGGAGATGGTCATGAAAAACCCAGCACGACGCAAGATAAGCGAAAGTACGACCGACGACGGGCGGCCGAAAGCTCGACCCGTTGCGGACGCACGCGGACAGAAGATGGCTCGGCGAGCCGCAAACCAAATCGACAGGAAGAGCGGCGGGTTGCCAGCAGCCACCCGCGAGGAGGAGATCCGAAGAAGGGCATATTCGCTGTGGGAGAAGGAGGGGAGGCCGGAAGGCAAGCACCGGCATCACTGGACCCTGGCCGAACATGAACTCGACGCCCAGCAGGGCGAGGCCGACAATCCTCCAAATCTCGCAGCCCTGCGAGAGGCCTCGCGCGAACATACCGATGCATTCCTCGTCAAGACGGATCTCGAAGACGCGGATCAACGCGAAGCCTCCCCCGGCACACGCGAGCAGGATTGAACTTTCCGCCTCGCGCCAATCTCAGAAAGGTCCCCGAAATGGTCGACAAACAG
>NZ_JBFUAY010000394.1:0-2551 GCF_056406015.1 Rhizobium sp. P1_E1
ATGCGACCTTACTGCATGCGCTAAAGAATGACGTCGTCGACTTTGTCGTCTCGCAGGACAAAGGGCTCCACGAACGAGCACTTAAGCATTCGACCGAACTCGGGCGACGTGTCCTGTTTGTCGGGGATGCGACCGATCTGCTAACGCAGACCTATGAGCCTAAGAAGGTCCCGATCCGGCATGTCGCCGAGGTAGAGGCCCATACAATCGACCACCAGGACAGTTTCTTCGACAGCCTTCGTGATGGCTATCCTGCGTTTGATGCATGGTGGAAAGAGAAATGCGTCAGTGAGCATCGATCATGCTGGGTCGTTTACGACAACGATGACTTGGCGGGCCTGATCGTTCGAAAAGACGAGACGAAGTCTGAGACCGACGCGGTGACCAAGGCCAACAAGATCCTCAAGATCTGTACCTTCAAGGTTGCCCCGGATAGGCGTGGCGTGAAACTTGGGGAGCTGCTGCTCAAGCAGGTGCTCTGGTACGCGCAGACGAATGGTTATGACTTGGCCTATCTGACAACCTACGAAAATCAGGCTGCTCTGATCAACCTCCTGGAATTCTATGGTTTCTATCAAGCCGGCGCTAAATCGGACGGCGAGTTGATCTACGAGCGAGCGTTTTCGGCTGATAGACTGCTACCTAACGCGGCCGTAACTACCTACGACGCGGCTCGAACAAACTATCCCCGCTTTGTTGTAAACGATGAAGTTAAAGGTTTCGGCATCCCGATCAAGGAGGATTATCACGACACACTCTATCCCGACCTCTGGAAGCCTCGCCAATCTGATCTTTTCAACGGGGCGTCTCGGGCCGAACGTCCGACCCGTCCCGGGAATACGATCCGAAAAGTCTATTTGTGCCGTGCCCAATCGAAACTCGGTGCGCCAGGCTCCGTCCTGTTCTTCTACAAAAGCGCTTCGAAGGAGAAGCCATCACAGGCGATTACCGCGCTTGGAATACTAGAAAGCGTCACGCTCGCAAGCTCAACGAGGGAGCTCATGCTTTTGACAGGTGGTCGATCGGTTTACAGCGAGATTGAACTAGAGGGTTGGAATGCGACTCCGCAACGGCCTGTGAAAGTCATCAACTATCTGCTTGTATCGTATATTGATCCGCCGGTCGGGCTTGATGAACTCCGCCATATCGGCGTGGTGAACGGAAATCCTCAGCAGTCAATTTATCAGCTTAAGCCGATGCACCTGCGCAAGCTGCTGGACCGCGCAAATCTGCAGTTTGCTGTATGACCCAGAGTATCGTCGCTTTTCTCGGAATTTCGGGAGTGGGCAAGACCACCTTCCTTAGAGAATCCTTGAGGACGATGTCGTTTCAACATTTGACTGCCGGTTACTTGATCGGGCAGGCGCGAGATGCTCAAATCGCCCATGACCATTTGAGACTTCAAAACATCGCGGACAACCAGGATCTTTTGGTGGAGGGCTTCCTGATCCGAAAAGACTTCCGCGCGGCGTGTGTCGTCCTCGATGGCCATGCGATCATCGATGGCCCGTCTGGCCTTGAAACGATCGATGTGGACATTTTTCGCCGCCTCGGCGTGAACGCCGTCGCACATCTTGAAGCAGATCCGCAGCAGATTTTCGTCAACCGGGAAGGGGACAACTCGAGAGCACGTCCTCGTCGCTCACCTGATGAACTTGTCGAGCATCAAAGTCTATCTTTGGCTCGGTCGCAGATCATCGCAAACGAGCTGACGGTGCCCTTTGCGCGCCTTCGAACTGAAGAGAGCAAAAACTTCGCTGTGTTCATTCAAGGCGTTGTCAGCGGCAAGTTATGAACTCAATCGGTAATCGCGGGCCGTCAAGTACGACATTACTTCCCCTACAACCCTCGTGAAAGCAAGGTGCATGACCTCTTCGATCTTGCTKGGAAGTCTTGAACAGCTCAGCCGCGTACCACCCACAGGCGTGAATCATCTGCAGCACATGGATGAATTCGTCCGTTTCGCGGAGCTGTTGCAGAAGCAGCATCCACAAATGGGCACCGGGTCCTGGCAGCGTTTTACCCTAGCGACCGCGTTACGTCAGCTTGGCTTGGCCAGTCTTGTTGGCGGAGTAGCTTCCGACCTAGCTGTGCCATCGTACGAGCTTCTGAACCGCCTCGATCAAGCCTTGAGGGGGTTCCCATCAAAACGGCGTCACCTGTGTCCTTTGGATCTGGCATCGGATCTGCCGGCGCTCGCGTTTGGACCAAATCAGGTAAGGACCTTTTCATCCAGCGAGCTTGAGGACCTTTTCGACGTTCAGGGGCTCCGGCGCGTGAACCGGCAATGGTCCGTTGATACCAAAAGGTTCGCGGAGTTTACTTGGTTGGTCGTCGACGAGGATGTTTCGCCCGAGACCGTCGCTCCAGGCCAACGTCGTCTGCCAAGCATGTTCTCGGCCATTGACCGAGACTTCGGCCGAATCGAACCGTATCACACTGGATTGCCCGTGTCGGTCGAGGACGCCCTTTTCGGCCTCCTCGTGCTTCCATGGGAGGAAATCGTCGACTATCTGGAGATGGACTGGCGGGGCTTCCAAATCCCTTGGGT
>NZ_JBFUAY010000395.1:0-2534 GCF_056406015.1 Rhizobium sp. P1_E1
CATCATTACCTGTGCGGAGGCGATGAATTCGAGGGACGGGCGCTGGGTCTATACATCAGGACTTGTGCTGGTGCGGCAGAAGCCGGGCTCGGCCAAGGGCGTCATGTTCATCACCATCGAGGACGAGACCGGGCCGGCTAACCTGGTTGTCTGGCCGACACTCTTTGAAAAACGAAGGCGGGTCGTTCTTGGGTCCTCGATGATGGCGATCAATGGCAGGATCCAGCGGGAAGGGGAGGTCGTCCATCTTGTCGCCCAGCAGCTCTTCGACCTGTCAGGCGACCTAGTTGGTCTTGCCGATCGTGATGAAGAGTTCAAATTACCGACCGGACGCGGCGATGAGTTTGCCCATGGGACAGGCCCGGATCCACGGGACAAGCCGAAGCCGGTCATAGTCCCGCGCGACATGTTCGTGCCTGACCTTCACATCGATACGCTGAAGGTGAAGAGCAGGAATTTTCACTGAAGATCCAGTGCGATCGCTCGCTTGATGGAGAACGGCGGGTCGTTTCCTTTCAAGGCGAGCGTTGAGCGCTGCCTATTCATCCGCTGTATGCGCTCATCTGCGACTTGATATTTTCAGCAAGCCTTGCCGCAGCAGTCTCCAGTACACCTTTCGAGCGGACGACGAGGCGAAGGGATGGGATGGGGAAATAACGCTCTACGAGTGGCAGCCACATCAACGCTCCGCGCTCCATCTCCGCACTGATGTCGAAGGGGTTAAGGAAAGTGATGGCGCTGCCACTCATCGCGAACTGTTTGATGACTTCGATAGAATCGGTTTCCACCGTCGGCTGCAAGGGCAGTTCGGCAGAGGCGAAGGCATGATCCATGACGCTGCGGATCGCCATCGTGTCGRTCCCCGTCACGATCGGATACTGGATGCAGTCCGATAAGCGAAGAGCCGACTTGTGTGTAAGGGAATGGTCCGGGGAAACGACTGCTCCGATTTCCACGTCGATCGTCTGCAGAATACGAAGGCCCGGATTGGGTAGTATGTTGTAACCCAACCCAATATCACTTTCTCCCGACATGACGCGTGCAGCGATCGCCTCGGGCGACGGCTGAATCTCCACCCGCACCAGCATGCGGCTGTGTTGGCGGATGAATTCGCAGGCCAGGGCCAGGAGTGGGCCGTAGATCAATCCGCCCATGGTAGAGAGCCGGATCGTGCCTCTTTCCATTCCCTTCAGTGCGGCGATGCGGCCCATCGTCGAGCGATAATCGCGTTCCACCGCTTGTGCGTGCGCGACGAGCACCTCGCCAGCCGCTGTCAGCCGGAGTTTGCGAGGAAGACGCTCGAACAGGGGCATCCCGACTTCTTCTTCCAGGGCCAAGATCTGCCGGTTGAGCGCGGACGAGGAAATGTTGAGGTTTTCGGCGGCCTTCCGCATCGATCCGAAACGGGAGACCTGTTCGAGAAACCGCAGGGTCTTTTGGTTCATCGGTTTGTCACTCTTCAGGTTGTTGTTGCAAAAACTGGGACATATATGCGCAAAAATGACGCTGTAAAGAGGACATTAGTTGACGTAGCGTGCTCGCACAACACCAAGAATGGGGAACAACAATGTCAACCAAGACCACCCGCGTCGGCGGGCTTGCAATGATGGCCGCTACGCTTCTGCTCGGCGCCAGTGGCCCTGCCGCCGCACTCGACAAGATCCGTTTCGGTCTCGGCTGGCTGCCCGAGGCCGAGCATTGCGGCTTCTTCCAGGCCAAGGCGACGGGGCTTTACGAGAAGGCAGGCCTCGATGTGGACCTGATGGCCGGTGGACCTGGCATCAACACCGCCATGTTGGTTGCGGGCGGCGAGCAGGATCTCGGCATGGGATCAAGTTTCACCACGCTCAATATGGTCAAGCAGGGTATACCCGGCGTCACAGTCGCGGCCTTCTTCCAGAAGGATCCTCAGACCCTCGTCGCTCATGCAGGGCAGGGGGTATCCAAACTGGAGGACGTCAAAGGTCGGCCGGTGATGGTGGCCGACTTCGCCCGCGGCGAATTCTGGCAGTTCCTCAAATACCGTTTCGGTTTCACCGACGACCAGTTGCGGCCCTACACCTATAGCTCTGCGGTCTTCGTCTCCGACAAGACCGCGATCCAGCAGGGCTATGTCACGGCGGATGCCCATTACCTCGGCAACCAGCTCGACCAGCCTCCGGTGATCATGCTGCTCGCAGATCACGGCTATCTCAACTATGCGACGACCGTCTTTGGCATGAGCAGCTATATCGAGGCACATCCCGATGCCGTCAGGGCGTTCCTGAGCGCCACGGCCGAAGGCTGGAAGAGCTGCATGACTGGCGATTACACACCCGCAATGAAGCTCGCGACCTCGATCAACACCGATCCCGCCTATGGCGAGGGCCTTTGGGAGGCCTCGATCAACGAGATGCGGGACCGCCATATCGTTTCCAATGAGAGCGGCGAGGGCATTGGTGCGATGACGGATACGCGCTGGGCGGATTTTTTCGCTGACATGGTGAAGGCAGGCGTCTATCCAGCCGACCTGGAGTTCAGGAAAGCCTATACGC
>NZ_JBFUAY010000396.1:0-2521 GCF_056406015.1 Rhizobium sp. P1_E1
GTCGAAGGCATGTCGTTTCCATGCCGCCGGCCTTTGCAATGTGAGTGGAATCGCAATGTCCGACATTGTCGCCGACCTGCTGCGCCTTAGCGAAGATCCGAATGCCGACCCGAGGACCAGGCGCCGCCAAACCATGGAGCGGCTGGTGCAGACGCTGCTCGCCATGGCCGATGCCGAAATAGGATCGGGAGATGCGCAGCATCGCCATTCCATCATTCATTTGACGACGATCATCCGCGAGATGACGGGAAGGATCGCAGAGGCCGATGATGCGACGTTTTCGGCAATCGTCAGGGAGGCCGCGATGCTGATACGCAGCCTGCAGCGGCACCAGGCCGATGCGGCCAGATTTACGGTGCACTGACGCATGACGGATATGCGGGAGCATAAGCTGGTGACGGTCCAGGGAAGCAAACTTTTGATGACCGGATCAAGAATGGCTCTAACGGACGAGCTCGTATCGCTGAGCCTTCGCCCTGCGGTCGATGTAGGCCCCGAGCCACACCGAACACCGCTGACCGAAGCAGAGGTGGAGATGCTCGCCAACCGGCTGCTCGATGAGTCTATCGGCGCGCCGCTTTGGATCTTCGCCTATGGATCATTGATATGGAAGCCGGACTTCGATGCAGTCGAATCGCAGCATGGCGCAACAAGAGGGTGGCATCGCTCCTTCTGTCTGCAGATGACCCGCTGGCGGGGAACGCGAGCACAGCCGGGCCTGATGATGGCACTTGACCGCGGTGGACGTTGCAACGGCATTGTCTTCAGGCTTGCCGATGATGATCGCCTTGGCCAGATTAGGCGGTTGATCCGCCGTGAGGTCGGCACGATCGAAGACGCTGCGACGGTTCGCTGGATCCCGGTCGCGACCGCGCATGGGCTGGTGCGTGCGCTGGTCTTTTGGGCTGGTCCGAAGGGCGAGCGGGTTTCCCGCAAATTGCCGCTGGAGACGGTGGCGCAGGTGCTTGCGAGAGCCTGCGGACACATGGGCTCCTGCGCCGAATATCTGTATCTGACGGTGAAGCATCTGGAGGAACGCGGCATCAGGGACCGCAATTTATGGCGGCTTCAGAAGCTGGTCGCAGCCGAGCTTGTCGCCATACACGGGCTGAACGCGGCGGCAGGAAGCCATTGAATAGGCATCCCTGCCGCCACTTGGTCAGAGCTTGCCCTTCCAGGGCACAAGGAACGCCTCCAGAAAACGAATGGCGGCCGAGAAGGTGAATGCGCAGATCGCGATGATGCCGATGCCGACGAAGACGACGTCGGTCGCCAGGAACTGTGAAGCCGACATGATCATGAAACCGATCCCGCGCGTGGAGGCGATCAATTCGGCCGCGACCAGCGTGCCCCAGCCGACACCGAGCGCAATTCGGATACCGGTGAGGATCTCGGGCAGGGCCGACGGCAGGACGATATCAAGGAAGAGCTGCAGCCGGCTTGCGCCCAAGGAACGTGCGGCATTGACGCGCTCGATCGGCAGCGAACGAACGCCGGCCTGGGCCGAGAGGCAGATCGGCGCGAACATCGCAAGCACCAGCAGCGTGATCTTCGACGTCTCCCCAATGCCGAGCCAGATGATCATCAGCGGCAGGTAGGAGAGTGGCGGAAGCGGCCAGTAGAATTCGATCGGCGCGTCGAGCACCCCTTTTGCCCAGCGATTCAGGCCCATGAGCAACCCGAGCGGGATGCCGGCGGAAACGGCGATGAGGGCGGCGACCACGATGCGGAACAAGCTCGCAAAAACATGCTCGGACAGTGACGCTCCGGCGTAGCCGTCGCGATAAATGGCGCCGATTTGTGTCAGCACCTCGTCTGGACGCGGCAGGAACAGGTGTGGGACGACACCGAGCGCCGATACCAGCCACCACAGCAGAAGGATGGCGAGGGCCGTGGCAATGCTGATGGCCACCGTCGATTTCTCGCCGGCTCCGAAGCTTGCCATTTTTACCAGCTTGACCTGGCGGTCCTCTCTGCCCGCCGCAATCGGCGGGGCCTGCACTATGTCGCTCATGCGGCGCTCCTGAGGTCTTCGGTGCTGTGGAGAATGGCGCGGATCTCCTCGCGCAGCTCGGCAAATTGCGGCGACGCCTTGATCGACCGGGCGTCGCCGGTTTCGGCGAAGCGGCGAACGAAATCGAGATCGAAACGTGCCACGACGCGGCCCGGTCGCGGTGACATGACCAGCACCTGCGTGCCCAGGAACAAGGCCTCTTCGATCGAGTGCGTGATGAAGAAAATCTTCTTTGCCGTTTTATCCCAGATGGAAACCAGCAGTTCCTGCATCTGCTCGCGCGTCAGGCTGTCGAGCGCGCCGAACGGCTCGTCCATGAGCAGGATGTCGGGATTTGTCGCCAGAGCACGCGCGATGCCGACACGCTGGCGCATGCCGCCCGACAGCTCGTAGGGAAAAGCGCCGGCGAATTCGTCGAGACCGACGAGCCGGAGAAGCTCCAGCGCGCGGGCCTCGCGCTCCTTGCGCTTGACCCCGGCGAATTTCAAACCGAGCGCGACATTGTCG
>NZ_JBFUAY010000397.1:0-2505 GCF_056406015.1 Rhizobium sp. P1_E1
GTATGGGGATTGGTGCCGATCGCCCAAGCTGGCGCCCAGCATTGCGCGGTCGGCGTCACCCAGCTGACGTCGCCGACATCGGTCGATCCGGCCCGGAAATGCGATAGTCCCTCGAAATCGCGCAGACCGGTGTGCAAGGGCGTCGAGCCATCGACCTTGGCATTGGAGAACACATCGCCCTTCATCTGATAGAGGCGGATGCTGCTCCTGATCGCTTCCTCAGTGAAGGTATCCTGGATTTCCCTGGCGAAGGCGATGTCAGCCTCGTCGAAGGCTATCGGCCCGAGCGCGACCATGTTCTCGTGCATTGCGGTTTCAAGCGTAATGTTGGGAAGAAGGTTCGTCGAGGCGGTGTCGAACACGATCTCGACTTCGGTTTCGGTCATCATCGCGGCACCTCGTGCAACTTTCTCGACGCGCCCGGCAAGCTCAAGCGCCTGCGGCATGTAAGGCGCCCTGATCAGATAGAGAACCTCGGCGCTGGCCTGTACGACATTGGCGGCCCTGCCGCCGGTGTCGGTGATTGCGTAATGAACGCGACAATCCTGCGGCATGTGTTCGCGCAGGAAATTGACGCCGACATTCATGAGTTCGACCGCATCGAGCGCCGAACGGCCGAGATGGGCGCTGTTGGCCGCATGTGCCGCGACACCCCTGAAGCGATAGTAATATTCGAGAACGGCGAGATTGTTCGTTGAACGAACACCGTTGAACGGAGCCGGATGCCAGGTCAGGGCGGCATCGACGTCATCGAATGCGCCGGCACGAACCATGAAGGTCTTGCCGGAACCGCCCTCCTCTCCTGGGCAGCCGTAATAGCGCACCGTCCCGGGCAGGTTGTTCTCCTTGAGGTGGCGGGCAAGCGCAACCGCCGCCATCAGCGACCCGACGCCAAGCAGATTGTGTCCGCAGCCGTGACCGGTCGCCCCCGCCGCTTGGGGACGAGGCTCGGCCACGTCGGCGGTCTGGCTCATTCCGGCCAGGGCATCGAATTCGCCGAGGAAGGCAATCACGGGCTTGCCGCTGCCGGATTCGCCGATGAAGGCCGTTTCCATGCCTGCGACGCTGCGGCGCACGGCAAAGCCGTTTTCCTCGAGTGTCCTTGCCAGCAATTGCGACGAGCGCCGCTCCTCGAACTTCAACTCCGCGAAATCCCAGATACTGTCGCTGAGAGCGACACAATCCGGTTTCATCTCTTCGATCGTCGCGGCAATAGAGCTGATCGCGTCAAGATTCATGGCATTTCCTCGTTGTCTGTCCTGCCGCCACAGGGACGTGTTGCACCGGACCCGGCAGGACGGCCTGCCGGATCTCCTATTGACTGTCGAAGTGGGATGGCGGCGCCCGATTCACCGGGCGCGGCAATTCGGGCTCAATTGTCGAGCGAAACTTCCCAAAGACGGGCATTCGATTGCCAGACGGGCTGACCCTTCAGCTTCTTGGTCGCGCCCCAGACATCGACCATGTCGTAGAGGAAGATGCCCGGCATTTCCTTGAGCATCAGCGTGTGAAACTCGTCGAAGATCGCCTGACGCTTCGTCTGGTCGGACTCCGCATACGCCGCCTTCGTCAACTCGACGGCTTTCGGGTCATCCCACATCAAGGAAGCGTTCTTGTCCTTGTTGCCGACATAGAAGCCGTACATCAGCGCGGGATCGAGCCTCGGCGCGACCGACTGCGAGATGATCTGATAGTTGCCGGAGCGGCGACGATCGACCTGCGTCGCATAGTCGAGCACCTCGATCTGCACATTGAGACCTGCCTGCTGCATCATGGCCTGCGCCATCACCGCGGCCGGGAAGCTTGGCACGTTGCTGCGCTTGTTGGCGATGATGGTGATCGGCTCGCCCTTGTAGCCGGCCGCCRCAAGCTCCTTCTTCGCGGCCTCGAGGTCGTAGGGCAGACGCGTCTTCTGGACATCGTCGAAATAGAGCGAGTCTTCCGAAACCATCGAGCCGTTGGCTGCGCCGGTGCCATTGGAGGCGGCCTCGACGAGCTGGTCGAGATCGAGTGCCATCGCCATGGCGCGGCGCACGCCGGGATTGCTCAGAACCTTGTCGCGCGTCTGAATGTAGAAGAGGTTTTTGCCGTTGTTGCGAGCCACGATCAGTTGCATCGTGTCGCTCGTCTTGAATTCGGGAATGAGATCCGGCGAAATCTCCGCGGTATCGAGTACGCCGGACTGAAGGCCGGCCTTTACGGTCGAAGCATCGGGAATGACCATGAACTTGATGCCATCGACGAGAGGGCGTTTGGAGCCGACCATGCCGTCGGGCTTGCCGTCGTTCTGGGGCGAGACATAATCGTCGAACTTGGCAAGGTGGATATACTCGCCCTTCTTCCATTCATCCCATTTGAAGGGACCGGTGCCGATCGGCTTGATGAAGCTTCCGTCCGCACCGACCGATTCCGGGGAAATCATCCCGGTGTAACCGCATTCGGGGCGCGACATCAGGCCAAGGAAAATCGCGGATGGCTTTTCCAGCGTGATGGTGACTGTGGAAG
>NZ_JBFUAY010000398.1:0-2501 GCF_056406015.1 Rhizobium sp. P1_E1
CTCGCATCCTGGCGAAAGGCACGCGAGACGGTCATGGCGGAGACGCCGACATATTTGGCGACCTCCGCCATCGTCAGCTTTTGAGCGTCTCCCGGCTTGAGACGCTTGTCTTTCGGCTCATCCTCGTTTTTCACTGGTCTCCGCTTTCACAAAGCTTCCGAGTTGGGCAATTCAAGACACGATAAAGTTATCGCTATCATCGCACAATCAATATTATTGCAGGAATGCACCGTTCCAAAGTCTGAAAACCAAGTTTTTTCGCAGCGGTCGGCAGATCGATGTCTATACGAAGCCCTCAAAACGCGACAAGATGATATCG
Source organism: Rhizobium sp. P1_E1 (assembly GCF_056406015.1). Lineage (NCBI taxonomy): Bacteria > Pseudomonadati > Pseudomonadota > Alphaproteobacteria > Hyphomicrobiales > Rhizobiaceae > Rhizobium > Rhizobium sp. P1_E1. The sequence continues at coordinate 320 of NZ_JBFUAY010000398.1, forward strand.
ATAACAATTAGAGGAAACGGAGGAGCATCATGTTCGGGCAAATTGACGGTACGGGTTTTGAGGTTCTCGACCCGCGCTTTGAAAGCTGCTTCGTCGGTCACGCTCGCGTCGAGCGGCTTTGGACGGGTGGCCGCTGGCTGGAGGGGCCGGCCTGGTTTGCCGCCGGGCGCTATCTGGTTTTCTCGGACATCCCCAACAACCGGATGATGCGCTACGACGATACCAGCGGGCACACATCGGTATTCCGCTCTCCCAGCAACAACTCGAATGGCAACACTGTCGACAATCAGGGACGGCTCATCACCTGCGAGCATCTGACGCGCCGTGTCACGCGAACCGAATTCGACGGCAGGATCACCGTTCTGGCCGATCGAATTGCAGGCAAGCGGCTCAATTCTCCAAATGACGTCGCCGTCAGGTCCGATGGGACCGTCTGGTTCACCGACCCGAGCTACGGCATCCTTCACGACTATGAGGGCGACTACGGCGAGGAGGAAATCGGCGGATGCCACGTCTACCGGCATGACCCGGCAACGGGCACGACCGATCAGGTGACGTCCGATTTCGTCAAGCCGAACGGGCTGGCTTTTTCCCCGGATGAGACGGTGCTCTATGTTGCAGACACCGGCGCAACGCATCTGCCCGGCGGTTCGCGCCATATCAGAAGGCTCGCAGTCTCGAATGAGGGCAGGCTGACCGATCTCGGCGTTTTCGCAGAATGCACCTCAGGTCTGTTTGATGGTTTTCGCGTGGATCGCAAAGGCAGGATATGGACGAGCGCCGGCGATGGTGTCCACGCCTATGATCCGGATGGAACGCTGCTCGGCAAGATCCATATTCCTGAAGGCGTCTCCAACGTCACTTTCGGCGGAGAGAAATCGAACCGTCTCTTCATCACCGCGAGCACCTCTCTTTACGCTGTTTATCTGACTGCCAACGGATCGAGACTCGGATAACGCCGAAAAGAGGCCGCCTTCCGGGACGGCCTCTCGTTTGCCGCGGTTTTTACGTCTTGCCTCACCGTTGGCTGAGGCCGTCCGCCAAACGAACGAGGCTGAGGAAATCCGACCTGTAGCCGAAAGTGTCCGTTCCCCGCGATGCCGCGGCGATATCGGCGATCGCCTGGTAAGAATAGGAATCGACGGCGGCGATCCGGCTCAGTTTCTGACCGAAGGCAGCGACGGCCACCGAGAACCGGACATCCTGCGGCGCGGCATCGACGGCGGCGACGGCGTTGCCGTCGTTGACGGGCGTGGTGATGAGGGCGCTCTTGTCCTCGCCCGGCCGCTTGTAACGCATCTTGACGAAGGCAAGCTCGCCTTGATGCGCGGTATCGGCGTTCGCGGCCGGCGCCCTATCGGCGGCGCCATAACGCAGGTCGTCATTCATGACCGCGGGACTTCCCTTCGGCGTAATCTCGTAAATCGCCGTGACCCTGTGGCCGGAGCCGATATCGCCGGCATCGACACGATCGTTGTTGAAATCCTCGCGCTTCAGCGCCCGCGTCTCGTAGCCGATCAAGCGGTACTCGGCGATCCGTTCCGGGTTGAACTCAACCTGGAACTTGACGTCGCTGGCGATCGGAAACAGCGTCGAGCCTGCTTCTTCGACCAGCGTCTTTTGCGCCTCCGCCAGGGTGTCGATATAGGCAGCACTGCCGTTGCCGTTCTGCGCCAGCGTCTGCATCAGGGAATCGTTGAGATTGCCCCGCCCAAAACCGAGAACAGTGAGGAAGATGCCGTCCCTGCGTCTCTCCTCGATGATCCGCTTCAAATCCTCGTCGCTCGACGGGCCGACATTGAAGTCGCCGTCCGTCGCCAGCATCACGCGGTTGACGCCGTCCTTGACGAAGCCCTGTTTGGCAAGATCGTAGGCCGCCTCGATGCCTTCGGCGCCGCCGGTCGAGCCGCCGGGCTCCAGCTTGTCGATCGCCGACAGGATCTTCGATTTCTCCGCCACGCGTGTCGGCGTCAGCACGGTGCCGGCATTGCCTGCATAGGTGACGATCGAGACGGTATCGTCGGCCTTCAGCCTGTTGACGAGGAGCCGGAAGGCGCTCTTCAGCAGCGGCAGCTTGTCTGGCTCGTCCATCGAACCCGACACGTCGATCAGGAAGACCAGATTGGCATGCGGCGTGGTCGCCGGCGCGATGTCATAGCCCTTGATCGCCACATGCATCAAT
>NZ_JBFUAY010000399.1:0-2489 GCF_056406015.1 Rhizobium sp. P1_E1
GCCTATGACTACGCAGCCGTGCGTCCTCGTGCTACCGCTGAAGAGAAGAAGCATTTCGAGGAAGTTTTCACCTCGACCATCTACGAGACCGAGCATCCAGTCGTGCGTGTCCACCCCGAAACCGGCGAAAGATCGCTGCTGCTCGGCAATTTCGTTCAGCGCCTGATCGGCGTGTCGAAGAGCGACTCCGCGAAACTCTACGAGGTGTTCCAGTCCTACGTTACCGCCCCGGAAAATACCGTGCGCTGGCGCTGGAGAGCTGGAGATGTGGCGATCTGGGATAATCGCGCGACCCAGCACTATGCCGTCAACGACTACGGCGACCAGCACCGGGTCGTGCGCCGCGCCACCGTTGACGGCGACGTCCCCGTCAGCGTCGACGGCCGCCGCAGCATAACCCACGTCAAGGCCGCCAAGCCGAAAGCAAAGGCCGCGTGAGCGCGGCCGGACAGGCGACGACCATGCAGCTTCATATCGCGCGGTGCTTGCCGCCGCTTGCGCCACCGACAGTCATCCAGGCATCGCGAACAGCCTGACGGCACCCCATTCCCGACGCGCTGCATCGCCCGGCGCGGCGATGCAGCTTTGGTCGGCTGTTGCCATCCATTCACAGGTTGGGACAATAACTCTCACACGTCGTCACAGGCTTTGACGACGTCTTGCGCTTTTAGCCACTTCACCAATCCAGCTGTTGAGCAACGACGCAGCCGCATGGCTTTGCTGGACGATCTGAGGCACCAGATCGATATCCGGAAGGCTGCCCAGGCCAAGCGGTCCCATCGCGAACAGCCCATGCAAGGCGCTCGCCTTGGTCCGCCCGCATTCGTCTACGACGATACCGATCTCGAGTTCGTCCCGCGTTGCAAGACCCGCAATGATGATCGAGCGGACAAGCGGGCTATCGGTTCCGGACGGCCGGAAACGGCAGTCTATCGTCAGTTCCGCGGGAAGGACCTCAAGCCCGGTCGGGGCCGAAAACAGCACGCCGTTTGTAGCGATACAATTCACTTTTCCCTTCCTCACGGTGATCGCGCCGCTGGCGATCGCATGATGCAGGCGCTGATAGTGCTCAGGCGGCAAGCGGTTGCGATGACTGTCGTAAATAGCCTTCACATGGCGTTTGAACCGTGCACGCTCTTCTGGCGTCAGTCCCGCCCAGAGGTCGCGCGCGCGTGAACGAAAGCCGTTCATGATGCCTTGCCAACCCGAACCTTCCAGATCAGCCCTGTTGGCGGCTTCGCGCAGAAAACGGAACGCGCCGCGTAGCGTTCCCGGCATGGGTTGGTCCGTGACAATAGCTCCGACGGCGGCTGGAGTATGTGACTGAGGCAGGAAGCCCGATTCCGAGATCAATGTGACATGGGAAATCTTCGAGTCCGCCAGCAATCCAAGCGCCCTGTCGACCGCGTGGATGCCGCCGCCGATCACGACGGCGCTTTGCGTTTCACCGGCAGGCGCCGCGTCAGAATTTTCCCGCATCCCGTAACCCGTCGCGAGAAACACCGCGTCAAAGCGGGTTCGCTGCTCCGCTCCAAGGAAAACGGAATATCCTCCGTCCAGATGCCTATCGATCGCCGTTACGGTATCCGAGCCAAATTGCACGATGACATCAGGCCGATCGGACAGGGCCTCGGCGAAGCGTTTGTACACATAGGTGCTGAAGATTTCTCCGGGCACAAAGGCGTGTTCGAGACCGGCAGGATCCGAGATCAGGCGATCGCGCCATGTGTCATCCGTTTCCAGCCACCGGCGAAAATCGCCCGGCAGTCCGGGATCAACGGAAAGGTCGCGAACGCGGCTGGTCAGCACCGTCGACGCGGGCTGACTTATGCCCTCGCCGATATCTATCTTTGCTCGCGGATCGAACATCACCAGATGGAAAGGCCGATCAACTCTTTTGAAAAGAGCGATTGCGGTCATGATCCCCGTGAAGCCTCGGCCGACAATCGCAATCCTTGCGAGATGGTCCGCATTCTGGCTCTCCGAATTCGAAGAACGTGACGAGAGAAGAGTCATTCATCGGCTCCTTCTGCGTTGGACCGGTCCGCCTACATCCGCCCGATCCGCCCAGTCGCATAATTCTCTACCAAAATAATAGAAAATGATATCCGGAACGCAAGCACTATTCGACTTGGAACGATGACTGCGTGGTTTTGGCGTCTGGCGGACCTTGGCCTCCCTTCTGGCTGCCGGCTTTGTGCATTCCGGAGCACGGCTGACGGGCGATGMAGTGACTTGGAAATAATTTCCCGGTTCTTGCGAAAAAAGAGAGGAATTTTAGAGTGGCTGCAAAGATCCACGTAATTTTAGACCATCTATCGCGGGCGAGATTAACCTAACGTCTCCATGCCGGATGTCGCGTCATCCCGCATGCAGAAGGAAGCTAGCATGACGGTTCCACTGGTCAGCTTGAGCAATCTGTCGACGGAGCCATCCCCCTCGCCTCAGGTCGCCGCTATCTGGGAGGCTCTTTGCGCGGAGGCCGTCAA
>NZ_JBFUAY010000400.1:0-2485 GCF_056406015.1 Rhizobium sp. P1_E1
GCCTACGAGGATCTTGGAATGGAGATCGTTGGTACGGGCTACGAATTTGGCCACGGCGACGATTACGAGCGCACGGGCCATTATGTCAAAAAAGGTACGCTTATCTACGATGATGTGACCGGCTACGAGCTCGAGAGCTTCATCGAGGCCATTCGCCCGGACCTCGTAGGCTCGGGCATCAAKGAAAAATACCCGGTTCAAAAAATGGGCATACCGTTCCGTCAGATGCATTCTTGGGATTATTCTGGTCCGTATCACGGCTATGACGGCTTCGCCATTTTCGCCCGAGACATGGATCTTGCCATCAACAATCCGGTCTGGGGCCTCTACGACCCGCCATGGAAAGAAACGCACTGCTCCGATGCAGGCGGTGTCTGCAGTTGTGGCCGGGATGATGAATAATTTTTGCTGAGCGACAACATTTTAGACATCTCCCAAAGTCCACGCAGCCGCACTCGCGGCGAAAAAGGATGAAAACTATGCCGCAATCGGCCGAGAAAGTTCTCGATCATGTTCCTCTGTTCTGCGAGCCGGAATACGAGAAAATGTTCGCCCGCAAGAAGTTGAAGTTCGAATGTCCGCATCCGGATAAGGTCGTCGACGCGCAATACGAATTCACCTCGACATGGGAATATCGAGAAAAGAATCTGGCTCGCGAAGCCCTGGTCGTAAACCCCGCGAAGGCTTGCCAGCCGCTCGGCGCGGTTTTCGCAGCGGCTGGCTTCGAGCGGACGATGTCGTTTGTTCACGGCAGTCAGGGCTGTGTGGCGTACTACCGCTCGCACCTGTCACGCCATTTCAAGGAACCGTCGTCCGCAGTTTCGTCTTCGATGACAGAGGACGCGGCTGTGTTTGGCGGCTTGAAAAATATGATCGACGGGCTCGCCAATACCTATCAGCTCTACGACCCCAAGATGATTGCGGTCTCGACGACTTGCATGGCCGAGGTCATTGGGGATGATCTTCACGGCTTCATTGAAAACGCCAAAAATGAAGGCTCCGTTCCAGCCGATTTCGACGTGCCCTTCGCCCACACCCCAGCCTTCGTCGGCAGCCATGTCGATGGTTACGACAGCATGGTCAAAGGCATTCTGGAAAATTTCTGGAAAAGCACCGAACGCGTGCCGACGCCAGCACTCATCAACATTATTCCAGGCTTCGACGGTTTCTGCGTTGGCAACAATCGAGAAATCAAGCGCCTGCTCGACACGATGGGAGTGACCTACATTTTCATTCAAGACGCCTCGGACCAGTTCGACACACCTTCCGACGGCGAGTACCGCATGTATGATGGAGGGACAAAGATCGAGGACGTGAAGGCAGCCAAACATGCGGAGGCGACAATATCGCTGCAACACTACAATACGCGCAAGACGTTGGACTATTGTCGCGAGCTTGGTCAGACGACTGCTTCGTTCCACTACCCGCTGGGCATTGGGGGCACGGACGAATTCCTGATGAAGATATCCGAGCTTTCCAAGAGGGATATTCCCGAAGCTATCGATCGTGATCGGGGTCGGTTGGTCGATGCCATGGCCGATAGTCAATCCTGGTTGCATGGCAAGAAATACGGAATCTACGGCGATCCTGACTTCGTCTACTCAATGGCGCGCTTTGTCATGGAAACCGGTGGCCAGCCCACACATTGCCTTGCCACCAACGGCACCGCAGCCTGGGAAGCGGAGATGAAGGAATTGCTCGCGTCCTCTCCCTTCGGCGGAGGTGCGCAGGTGTGGGCTGGCAAAGACCTCTGGGCAATGCGCTCGCTTCTTTTGACGGAACCAGTGGATCTGCTGATCGGCAATTCCTATGGCAAGTATCTCGAGCGTGACACTGACACGCCACTGGTTCGGCTTACCTTTCCGATTTTCGACCGCCATCATCATCATCGCTTTCCTCTCATGGGCTACCAAGGCGGATTGCGTCTTCTAACGGTTATTCTCGACAAGATCTTCGACAGGCTTGATGAGGACACCATGTGTCAGGGCGTTTCGTACGACCTCACACGCTAAAATCCTTGGCCGGCGTCGGCCGGCCATCCCGCCACTGCATTGGAAGGTTGCGCGATGTCATCGATCGAGATGCAAATGCGAGATGCCTCCGGCGAGGTATTCCGCAGTAAGGAAACCAAGGGGGCATGTCACGAGGCGTCGCAGGGATCAGCAGCCGGCGGTGGCTGTGCCTTCGACGGAGCTAAGGTCGTGCTGCAGCCAATCACTGATGTCGCGCATCTCGTCCACGCGCCGCTCGCGTGCGAAGGCAATTCCTGGGACAACCGAGGCGCCGCATCGTCAGGTCCAGTTCTTTGGCGCACAAGTTTTACCACTGATCTTACCGAACTCGAGATAGTGACGGGAGATAGTGAGCGAAAGCTTCTCAAGGCAATCGGCGAGATCAAAGAGGGGTATGCRCCGGCGGCAATCTTCGTCTACGGAACATGTGTCACCGAGCTGATCGGTGACGACATCGCTGCGGTCTGCAGACA
>NZ_JBFUAY010000401.1:0-2482 GCF_056406015.1 Rhizobium sp. P1_E1
TTCCATGGAACTGGACACCGCCGACCATCGACGCTCAAGCGGCGTGACCAGCGGCCTTCACCGTATGCTTACGCCGCGGCATGCCAGGCGCCGGCATGGCCGGCGTTTTGGCCCGGAGGTCAACATTCTGTATCGCCCCGACGTGGTCGCTGAACGCAAGCAGTTCGGGCATTGGGAATGCGATCTGATTCAGTTCCGCAAGAAGTTCGGAAACGCCAACGTGACGTCGCTGGTCGAACGGGTCAGCCGGTTCGCCGTCTTGCTGCGCAACAGCGATCGGCAATCGAGACCGGTGATGGACGGCCTGATCCAGGTACTCCAATCCCTGCCCCACCTCGCCCGTSGCTCGATCACCTTCGACCGTGGCACCGAATTCACCGACTGGCCCTACCTGCAGGCAAGCATCGGAACGCAAACATGGTTCTGCGATCCGCAATCGCCCTGGCAGAAAGGCACCGTCGAAAACACCAACGGACGGGCCAGGAAATGGCTTTCGAGAGAGGTCAACCCGCTATCGGTCAGCGACCGCAATCTCACCGAGATCTGCAATCACCTGAACGCAACGCCACGCAAATGCCTCGGCTACAAAACACCGGCAGAAGTCTTCCGCCAGAAACTCCTCGCCCAAATCAGGCGCACCGGTTAGCCTCTCGAAACCTGCAAGTCGCGCTTCGCCATGAACTCACAGTAATGCAAATGGTGCAAAGTAGCWTCGGGCTTCARCGGATTTCGAACCTCCGGCTCGAGCAAGAGGGTGCTTCCTTGGATAGAATAGAGTTGATGATGCTTCCTCAAGCCAGACATGGAAGGCTTTGCCTGGATTGGTACGATTAATACGCCATTGAGCAGCGAAGGCGGACCAAGCTCGGTTACGTTCCAACCGGTTGAGACTAAGAGTTGCACGAGCTTCGGGTGCGTTTCGACGATCACCGAGGTTATGCCGGCAACAAGGCAAAATTCCATCACGCCGGTCATCAAGACATGTGACGCCGATACCCCATTTATTAGAATTTGACCTTCCGCGACAATACATCGGGTCCACTCGAATATCTCGGGCGAACGCGGCCATGCTTGCCCTTTCATGATCTGCGGATAAACATCCGATAAGAGATGAGGTTCAGTCGTCGGGAGCAATCGCGTATATCCCACGACAGTATCTTCGAAGAACAATGCAAGGYGCAGCGCACGGTCGTGATCGAACTGGTCGATTTCTAATCCGTCATTTCTACRAAGCGCCTCCCAGCCAAGCCTTTCCACGAATTGCTCGTGCCGAAAGCGCCAAATTTTCTCCATTGCTTGCCCGCGTGATTCGTGGCGACCGACGTAAARTCTTATCATTCTGCCCCCCCCAACATAGTGCAAGAATGCATTAGACTCCCGGTCGTTTAAATGAGTGAAATTACCTAGTTTTCACGCGTTCGCCGGCCAACGCCGTCGTCGATCGTCCTGCGAAGTGATAAGGAGTGCCTAAAGGTGACATGGCGAACGGACCGCGGTCCATAGTGTTGAGATTGGCTAAGGTTTGGGGTTCACGCGCGCCTTATCGGACAATCGTGATCAGACGTCATCGAAATTGCGGCCCTCACCCAGGAGGGCGTTACTTTACCGAAGGATTCCGTAACGAAAACTCTCCGCTATCATCTGCGCCGAATTGACGACATCGAGTTTGCGTTGAACATTGAGTATCTCATTTTGGATGGTTCTATGCGAGCGGCCTAGAATTGCCGCGATCTCCACCGCTGTCTTGCCCGCAGCGCACCACTGAATGATCTCTCGTTCACGCGCAGTTATTCTTAAAAGGCGCCTGTCTTGGGAGCTCACGTTTTTCGTTAACAGGCTGCGCACTGTGTTATGGGCGTAAATTGATATGATATGTAGCGCTCCTCTGGCAGCTCGCGACAGATCCACCTTCTCTGCCCCGAAAGTGATAATTGCTTGAAAGCCGTCGGCGGTATGCAGTGGCACACTGTAACCATCCTTCATTTTGAACTCTCGGGCCTCCATCATAATCCGGCGCGCATGACGGCCGAGCTCTTGACCCTGCAGTGCTTCCGACCACACAAAGGCACCGTCTTGCATTTTACTCAAATGGATCACGGGATCGGCATGGACGTAATTGCCCGTTGAATAACGTTCAAACCACTCGTAGGGCCATGCGTTCAACAAGAAATACGGATCGATGCGCTCCGTAGGCAAGGGTATGCCGGACATTGCAAAGCAACTAAAACCAAAGTGGCACGCTGTTCTGTTCAATGACTTCAGTATATCCTCACTGCTCTTCGCTAGTGCAGCGTCTGATATAAAGTCGAACATTACATTTGCCGTTGCCAACGCCTCGCTGTCCACTCTTCCCTCCAGGACATGCTACTCAAGGCAGCATTTTTCATGGTCGCTTCCGGTAGGAGCTAACTCTCCGAGTAGCCACTGTAGACGAAAAACCCAGCGAAGAGGAGCCTTGTCTGTATCTTTGGCAAAGTTGCCC
>NZ_JBFUAY010000402.1:0-2457 GCF_056406015.1 Rhizobium sp. P1_E1
AACCGATTCGATTGATCAATGCAGGAAGTGGGCGAGTTGCCACCACCTGAAGCGACATCCTTCGAGCTAATGCAGCTCGACCAGAATTAGGCCGCTCTGGCCGCTTGAGAGCATCCTTCAGCGGATGCCTCAATGCGCGAAGCCTCCTCCAAAATTATGTTACGCATCCAGATGTTGCCGGGATCGGAATTGTGAAGCAAGGGCCACTGTATAGCTTCTGTGAACGAAAGAGGAGGCAGTGGATGATCTACGATCTGTAAGGGAATCGTCGGTGCGAAATGTCTGACAAGCCGCAAGGGAAGGGTTGATATCCGATTCGTCCCCTGWAGTAACATCGGGATCGCGTTAAAGCCCTGGACCACGATTTCGATACGCCGCTTAAAACCGTGCTCYAGCAAYAGCCATTGTTCAAYGGATGGCTTCAAAGTACGCCCAAACATGGTCGCGACGTGTCCCAKCGACATRAATYGCTCRAGGGAAAGCTTCCCGYGCAGCTGYTGATTRTTAGGGCAGCCGACRCACACGAGYTTCTCCCCAAACAGCTTCGCACTGGGATGAGGGGCTGACATGAACTGTTTTGGAAGGATCAAAAAATCCACATCTCCGCCGTGGAGACGTTCGTCCGGATAATCAATCATGTGGAGTAATTCAAAACTGACGCCGGGTGCCTCTCGCGCTACGCGCTTTATGACCTTTTCGAAGAATACCAGCGTCATGAAATCGGACAGAACGATTCTGAAGCACCGGTCAGATTCCGCCGGGACCAATGGATCCCACGCAATCACCGAGAGCTGAATCTGAAGTAGAGCTTCGCGAACCGCAGGGGCGAGCGCCTCGGCTCGCGGTGTCGGGACAAGTCTGCGCTGCTGCATCACAAACAGCTCGTCATTGAAGTAGGCGCGCAACCTGCCGATGGCTGCGCTCATGGCTGGTTGACTGAGGTTGATGCTGCGCGCTGCCGCGGTGAGCTTCCGCTCGGTCATCAAAGCATCGAGCGCCACGAGAAGATTTAGATCCAGGCCCTTAAAACGCATATTCGATCCATGATGTAGATGATTGTGATCCAAACAATCAATTTTACCAATCTTTCGGAGTGCTTATTAAAAAGGCCGGAACTTATCAAGGCGCCAAAGCAAACTAGCGAGCGGAGGCGGATCGTATCTGTCGCAAATTGACGACGAGCGGCCCGATCAGCATGTGCGCCTGCACCAATCTCTGCTGCTTTTGGCTTATTGGCTGAGAAACGAACTGGAGCTTTGCATGTCTGCTGGAGTGCGGTGGAAAATATCCTGGGAAAATGATCTCGAACCGTCGGACCATGCGGAATTGTCCAATTTTTTTCGAGCGACCTATGGCCCGACAGGAGAGTTCAATGCCAAACCTTTTGAGACTGGCAGAAGCTGGGCGGGTGCGAGACCGGAACGTCGCGCAATTGCGTACGATTCGAAAGGCATAGCCAGCCACATGGGTTTGCTGCGTCGTTTCATAAAAGTCGGCGACACCGATTTGCTGGTCGCCGAACTTGGCTTGTATGGAGTGCGCCCGGATCTGGAGGGGCTTGGAATCGCTCACTCGATCCGCGCTTTGGCTCCGGCTTTGCAGGAACTGGCGGTGCCGTTCGCGTTCGGCACCGTCCGACATGCTATGCGGAACCACGTGGAGAGATTCTGCCGAGACGGTATCTCCAATATCGTCACGGGGGTTCGTGTACGCTCGACCCTTCCAGATGTGCTGCCCAATATGCCCTCTACGCGCACCGAAGACGTGCTCGTCCTGGTATTTCCGATAGGACGACCGATGAGCGAGTGGCCTTCCGGATCATTGATCGAACGAAACGGGTGCGAGCTATGAAGCGGCGCTCTTATATAAGCGAAGTGCCGTTGGATGACGGCGGGAGCGACGATCGTAGCATCTACCTGACGTTCGACGACGGTCCCAATCCGGAATGTACTGGCCAGATCCTGGATGTGCTCGCCGAACACCGCGTACCAGCCACCTTTTTCGTCCTCGGCGCGTATGTCAAAGACCATCCCGATCTCGTCCGCCGTGTTGCGGCAGAAGGTCACTTGGTCGCCAACCACACGATGACCCACCCCGATCTTACGGCCTGTGACTCGGACGCGATCGAACGAGAGATAAAGGAGACAAACGAAGCCATTGTCTCGGCGTGTCCCCAAGTTGCGGTTCAACATATACGAGCGCCATACGGCGCTTGGAACGCGGATGTCCTTTCAAGATCCATGAACGCCGGACTTCGACCTGTTCACTGGTCGATAGACCCGAGAGACTGGTCCCGTCCCGGAGTCGATTCTATCGTTGACGCGGTACTCGCTGCTGCTCGGCCAGGTGCAATCGTGCTTTTGCACGACGGTTGCCCACCTGATGAGGTCGGGAACTGCAAGCTCACCAGACTGCGCGATCAAACACTTTCGGCGCTCTTGGCGATTATCCCCGCAC
>NZ_JBFUAY010000403.1:0-2429 GCF_056406015.1 Rhizobium sp. P1_E1
CATCACATCAGCGTCGACAACGGCAAGACGGTCAGCTTCAAGATCAACACGAATTCCACCAACTACCGGATCGATATCTATCGACTCGGCTATTATGGCGGCATGGGCGCGCGCAAGGTCGCGACAATGCAGCATACCGGATTGCAAACCCAGCCCAATCCGTTGCGCAATGCTACGACCGGCACGGTCGATGCCGGCAACTGGGCGGTCTCGGCTTCGTGGACTGTACCTGATGATGCCGTCTCAGGCGTCTACATCGCCAAGCTCGTGCGCCAGGATGGCACCTCTGGCGAAAATCAAATCCCGTTCATCGTGCGCGACGATGCCAGCCACAGCGACATCGTCTTCCAGACCGCAGACGAGACCTGGCAAGCTTACAACGGCTGGGGTGGCGCAAACTTCTATGGCGGCAACGGCCCCGCGACGGGCCAGGGCGCTGGTCGCGCCTATGCGGTCAGCTACAACAGGCCGATTGCGACCCGCGGCGGGGTCGGCACCTATGCCGGCCCGCAGGACTATCTGTTCGGCGCCGAATATGCGGGCATCTACTGGCTGGAACAGAACGGTTATGACGTCTCCTATATGTCGGGCGTCGACGTCGACCGCTATGGCAGTCTCCTGCTCAATCACAAGACCTATATCGATGCCGGGCACGACGAATACTGGTCCGGACAGCAGCGGACCAATGTCGAAGCCGCGCGCGATGCGGGCGTCAACCTGATGTTCTGGAGCGGCAACGAGGTCTATTGGCGCACCCGTTGGGGCAATGCCTACAGCGCCGACGGCACGCCTTACCGGACCCTCATCTCCTACAAGGAGACATGGTCGCCTAGCGCCAGCATTGACCCTTCCAACCAATGGACGGGCACATTCCGCGATCCGCGTCTCAGCCCACCTGCTATCGGCGGCGGAAACCCGGAAAACTCACTGACCGGACAGTTGTTCAAGGTCGACGATGTCGGCAACAATCTCGCCGCGATCACGGTCGGATATGACGACGCCAACCTGCGCTTCTGGCGCAATACGAGCGTCGCCAATCTTCAGCCCGGCCAGACGGCAACGCTCACCAAGAACTATCTTGGTTACGAGTGGGACGAAGCGGTTGACAACGGCTTCGATCCCGCGGGCCTGGTGAAGCTGTCGTCGACGACGCTTCCGGTCAGCACTTACTTGCTCGACTACGGAAACACGACAGGAAATGCGACCGCGACCCATAATCTGACTCTCTATCGCGCGCCCAGCGGTGCACTGGTGTTCGGGGCTGGCACGGTCTACTGGACATGGGGTCTCAGCGACAATCACGACAACCAGGCGACCCCAACCGATCCCCGCGTACAGCAGGCAATGGTCAATTTGCTGGCCGACATGGGCATTCAGCCCGGAACGCTGCAATCCGGGCTCGTCGCCACGGCCGGCTCCACGGATCAGGTCGCACCGACTTCCATCATCACGGCGCCATCAACAGCGACCGTTGGCTCCGCAGTGACGATTACAGGTACTGCCACCGATACGGGCGGTGGGGTCATCGCCGGTGTCGAGGTTTCGACCGACAATGGGGCGAGCTGGCATCCGGCGACAGGCGATGAGAACTGGACTTATACTTGGTCGCCGCAGATCGCGGGCAGTTACACGATCCGGTCTCGCGCCGTCGACGATAACATCAACCTTGAAACGCCCTCGGCGGGGCGAACGGTCACCGTGACCGGGGCGAGCTTTTTCTCTCTCTTCGGCGCGGCGACGCCTGCTGTCGTCAACACCGACGATACGTCAGCCGTCGAGCTCGGTGTCCGCTTTCAGACCTCCACGGCAGGGACCGTCACCGGTATTCGTTTCTACAAGGGCAGCCAGGACACCGGTACGCATACCGGCTCACTGTGGTCGAGCACGGGTACACGGATTGCGACCCTCACCTTCACGAACGAGACTGCCAGCGGCTGGCAGACTGCCTATTTCACCAGCCCGGTGACCCTGACGGCCGGACAGACCTACACCGCATCCTATCACAGCAATACCGGTAATTACTCGACAACCACCGACTACTTCATCTCCAATGTGACCAGCGGTCCGCTGACGGCGCCGGCCAGCGGCAACGGCGTATACACCTATGGCAGCGCCAGCCTGTACCCCACAAGCACCTTCCAGTCGACGAACTATTGGGTCGATGTGATGTTTACCACGCCGGGCTCGAACACGACGCCGACGGCAGTTGCCGATGCGGGTGATGCGACGGAGAAGGGCGGAGTCGCCAATGGTTCGGGTGGCGTGGTTGCGAGCGGCAACGTGCTGACCAACGACACAGATGCGGATGCCGGTGACACCAAGACGGTCACCGCAGTCGTCTTTGGTGMGACATCAGGCACGCTCGGCACGGCGCTGAACGGCACCTATGGCAGTCTCGTGCTCAGTGCATCGGGCGTCTATTCCTATGC
>NZ_JBFUAY010000404.1:0-2425 GCF_056406015.1 Rhizobium sp. P1_E1
CCTCTGGAAACCACCCTGCTTGCGGTCGATGGTCTGAAGGCGACGTACAATAACGCCATCACCGCGCTCGACGGCGTCGGTTTCCACCTGGCGCGCGGTGAAATCCTGGCGCTCCTTGGCGCTAACGGTGCGGGGAAGACGACGACACTCAAGGCGTTGTCCAATCTGCTTCCAGCCGAACGTGGTCAGGTCGTTTCCGGCAGCATCTGCTTCGACGGGCTCGATGTCCTGCGCACAAGCCCTGCTGCACTGGTGCGTGCCGGTCTCGTGCAGGTGCTTGAAGGTCGCCATTGCTTTCGCAGCCTGACAGTCGAGGAAAACCTTGTCTCCGGTGGGCTTGGCCGCGGCAGCACGCGCGCTGAGATCGCCGAAGATATCGAGAAGGTCTACACACGTTTTCCCAGGTTGAAGGAAAAGCGTCGTGCACTTTCCGGCCTGACCTCTGGCGGCGAGCAGCAGATGACGGCGATCGGCCGGGYGCTGATGTCGCGGCCGCGCCTTCTAGTTCTCGACGAGCCATCCATGGGATTGGCGCCGCTCGTCGTCCAGGACATTTTCCGGACGCTGCGCCACCTCAATCGCGAAGAGGGTCTTTCCATCCTTTTCGCGGAGCAGAACTCCGCAATCGCACTGAAATATGCCGATCGCGCCATCATTCTCGAAAACGGCGCCACGGTGCTGACCGGTGACGCACAGGATCTGCGCGGGCGCGATGATATCAAGTCTTTCTACCTCGGCAAGAGAGCCGTGGCTCCCTCCATCCCGGCCGTTGTCGGCTAACCACAATTCAAGAGGAGACACCACCATGACCCTTTCCACTATTAATACCGAGTATGCCGCAAAAGCTGTGCCCCCTGTTCCGCGCCCGTCGGAACCAGCCCACATCGTCAAGACTGATGCCGAAGCGATTGCCATCGCGAAGACACTTGCGGCAGAGTTCATCAAGAATTCGGCCGTGCGCGACCGCGACCGCATCTGGCCGGTGAAGGAACTGGACGCGTTTTCACAGAGCGGGCTTTGGTCTATCAACGTGCCCAAGGCCTTCGGCGGTCCCGAAGTCTCTTATGCAACGCTTGCGAAGGTCATCGAGATTATCTCGGCGGCCGATTCATCCATCGGCCAAATAGCGCAAAACCACCTGGGCGTCGTGGCCGCGATTCGGACGGTTTCGGACCCAGCCCAGCAAAAGCTGTTGTTCGCGGAAGTGCTGAGGGGCACGCGCTTCGGCAATGCCTTCTCCGAATTCGGATCCAAGCGCGCAGTGGATTTCGAAACCAAGTTCATCGATGCCGGCGATCATGTCGTTGTCAACGGCCAGAAATTCTACTCATCGGGGGCGTTGCTCGCGCATCTGGTGCCGATCGTTGCACTCGATAGCGAGGGCAGAGCCTGGTATGCGATTGCCGAGCGCGACGCGCCAGGTTTGACTGTCATCGACGACTGGTCCTCCTTCGGCCAGCGTACCACGCTGTCGGGGACGGTCCTGCTTGACAATGTCAGAGTGCCGAAGACGCACGTGGTGCCCGGCTACAAGGGGTATGAGGTGCCAACTGCGGACGGAGCGATCTTCCAGATTATCCAAGTGGCGGTCGATACCGGTATCGCGCAGGCCGCGATAGACGAGACCGTTAGCTTTGTGCGCACCAAGAGCCGCGCCTGGGTGGATTCCGGCGTCGACAACGCCTGGGATGATCCCTACACGATCCAGGCGATCGGAGACTTGACGCTACGACTGCATGCGGCGCAGGYGCTGCTTGAAAAGGCAGGTTATGCCATTGATCGGGCGATCCTCGATCCTAACGCGGAAACCGTTGCGGAAGCCCAGATTGTTACTGCCGAAGCGAAGATCCTCTCCACTGAAATTGCGATTGCGGCCACCAACAAGTTGTTCGAGCTGGCGGGAACGCGCTCAACCCTTGCCGAGCACGGGCTTGATCGCCATTGGCGCAACGCCCGCACCCATACCCTCCACGACCCAGTCCGCTGGAAGTATGCTATATTGGGCAAGTATTTCCTGAATGGCGAGAAGCCACCTCTCCATGCCTGGAGCTGAGGTTTCCGATCTGCAAAGCACCCGGTGGTCAGGTGCTTTGCGGATTATGCCTTGCAGCGCTTAGAAGATAGTAGGCGGTTTTCGCCGTCGTCAATGAGTACGCTTCAGAACGCCTCGCGGTCTCGCCGCCAAGGCAATATTTCACTGCTTTAGAAACGACGGCCTCCGATCTTCAGGTCGCGGGGCAGAGCTACTTGTTGAAAGCGCCTGGACGACTGGTTTGCGTGCAACCTCCATCGACGCGCGATCAACATTGTCTGCCGATCATTTTGGAGACGGCTTCCTGTCCCCAACAAAGAACATCCGAACGCCGAGCTGCCCTCCGGCGTTGGTCGCCTTGGCCTTGGATTGCGATAGACAATTCATAAAATG
>NZ_JBFUAY010000405.1:0-2374 GCF_056406015.1 Rhizobium sp. P1_E1
CTCAAGCGCCTATATGACAAACGCGCCGAGCTCGAAGCCAAGCTGGAGCTTCATGATGCGCGCTATTGCTTCGGCGAGGAAGAGGTCGATGATGGGACCGACATCGATCTACGTCAGCGGTTGAGCGAGATCTCCGAGGAGATTGCTACGCTGGAGAGCAGGCCGGGCCGTTAATCCGCGCCAAGGATCTCTATCGTCCGCTCGTCGAATTTTCCCTGATAGAAATGCTCGATCGCCCGGTGGAAGGGCGAACCATGGTCGCTGATCGCGGCAAACAAGGTCATCGACGAGCGTAGCTTGAGGTCGTCGGGTGAGCCCAGAATTTCATGCGCCGAGCGGCCGCCGACGGACAGAATCGCCTCGACACAGCGCAGCAGCCGGCTTGAGAGAATGGGATCGGCGAGATAGGCGCCGGCTTCCTCGGCCGAGCGGATCGCATATTTTTCGGCCATCGCCGACGTGCCGAGGCCGGCGATTTGCGGGAAGATGAACCACATCCAATGGGAGGTCTTGCGCCCGGCCTTCAGCTCTGAGAGCGCCTGTTCATAGACGCCATTCTGAGCATCAATGAAGCGATCGAGATTATAATCGACATCACCGGCCATGGTTCTTTTCCCTTCCCGCTGTCAATGCAGCCTGCTCAAGGTCTCCATGCCCGGCGATCTACAGCGCCGTGCGTCTTTTGAGACGCACAAAGGACGCTGTAGCACTTAAAATTACCGCATAATTTTATCCTTAAATCGATTCCGATTTAAGGAATTATGCGGTGGCTTTCCTGTTAGCAGACCCTCTCAGCGTAGGGGCTGCTGTCGCGGCAATGGCCGTAGGCCGGATGCTGCGGCATGTTATCGCCGGCCGGGGCGGCAATGGCCGATGTCGTCATCGGGTCCGTATTGCCGGAAGAATATGCGGCAAAACCCGCAAAGCTCAAGAGAACCAGCGCTCCGACCACGACTATGCGTTCGAAGGCCGAAAGTTTCTGGGCGCGGACATGTTCCACATAATCGCGTTCGCCCAAACCGGCGGTTTCGTCCTCTTTTGCATGAAGGGTCACCATATCCTGGCGACGGCTTAAAGTTTCACAATCTGTCATTTTAATTACTCCTGCAACACATGCGGCGCCGGTCTCTCTAGAGCAAACTCTCACCCTCGTGCCGAACCGCTTCCGCATGCGTGCAGCATGTGTGTCTTCGATCGTGGCAATTGAAGGGGCGATATTCAAACGCAGTGTTCAAAAAATCGTACCAATAAACGCAAAATATCGTGAAGCTCTGGTTCACCGGAATGATCCGGGGTAGTCCAGAGAGGAACATCTTTCTTCTGGATAGTCCCATGAGCAAATCCTTCGGCGCCATGTCGGTCGCGCAACTTTCGGTCCTCATTCAAGGTGGCGCGGCCGATCCGGTCGAGGTGGCCGAGGCGGTTTTCGATTCCATCGCGAACCATGCCGACAAGGCGGTTTTCACCACTCTGCTCGAAAGCCGGGGGATGGAGGAGGCGCGCGCTTCTTCGCGACGTCTGCGGGAAGGGCGCTCGCTTGGATTGCTGGACGGCATTCCGATCGCCTGGAAAGATCTTTTCGACATCGAAGGCTTGCCGACGACGGCGGGTTCCGTCGTTCTGGCAAAGGACATGCCGGCCAAGCGCGATGCGGCT
Source organism: Rhizobium sp. P1_E1 (assembly GCF_056406015.1). Lineage (NCBI taxonomy): Bacteria > Pseudomonadati > Pseudomonadota > Alphaproteobacteria > Hyphomicrobiales > Rhizobiaceae > Rhizobium > Rhizobium sp. P1_E1. Next base: position 1,657 of record NZ_JBFUAY010000405.1, read on the forward strand.
GTTGTCGCTTTGCTCAAGCAGGCGGGCATGGTCGCCGTCGGGCGCACCAATATGAGCGAATTCGCCTTTTCCGGCCTCGGCATCAATCCGCATTACGGCACGCCGGTAAATCCGCGCGGCACCGATCTCCCACGGATTCCCGGCGGCTCGTCCTCGGGTGCCGGCGTCGTCGTCGCGGCCGGGTTGGTTCCGGTCGCCATGGGCACCGATACCGGCGGCTCGGTGCGTATTCCCGCCGCCTTCAACGGCATYGTCGGCTATAAGGCGACACGCGGCCGCCACGCGATGGCAGGCGTCTATCCGCTGGCAAAGAGCCTGGATTCGTTGGGGCCGCTCTGCCGCAGCGTCAGGGACGCGGTCTGGATCGATGCGGCGATGCGCGGATTGACGGCGCCCGCGGTCATTGAACGCCCGTTGCAAGGGCTGGAACTCATCGTGCCCGAAAACGTCGTCTTCGACGGCGCCGAACCCGGCGTCGTCGCCGCGTTCGAGGCCGCTTTGGAACGTCTTCAAAAGGCCGGCGCCCATGTTGCCCGCACCGTCATTCCCGCCTTTGACGAGATATTCGATCTGATGACGAGATATGGTCCGCTGGTCACGGCGGAGGCTTTCGCACTTCACCGCGAACGTTTGGCCGGACCGGACGCTGACAAGATGGATCATCGTGTCGTCATGCGTACCCGTCTCGGAAGCAAGACGACGCTGCCCGATTACCTGG
>NZ_JBFUAY010000406.1:0-2359 GCF_056406015.1 Rhizobium sp. P1_E1
GCGCTATTTCTCGCGACATAGGCGGCGCGGGCGCTGGCGACCAGCGTCTTCGTCGGCATGCAGCCGGCATTGACGCAGGTGCCGCCGAGGAATTTGCGCTCGATCAGCGCCACCTTCATGCCCTTTTCGACCATGCGGGCGGCGAGGAAGGGGCCGGCCTGGCCGCCCCCGATAACGATGGCGTCGAAGCTCTTCATGACACGACCACGATCAGCAGCGCGCCGATGACGGCGACGGCATCTTCGATGAGAGCGGCCGGCAGATCCTTACCGAAGGAGGCGGCAAGCCTACCGCGGACGGCGGCGCCACCATATGTGCCGATGACGGCGCCGATCACCCCGGCAATCAGCCCGCCGAAGAGCAGGCCGCTGGCGGCACCGATCGTGGCGCCGGCCAGCGCGCCCATGACGATGCGGGCGCCGAACTGCACGGGCACCTTGCGCGACGGCGTGGACGGCAGCTGATCGGTGATCAGTTCGACGACGGCGAGAAGCGTGAAGATCCAGGGCGTCCACTTGTAACCCATGAAGGCAAGCGGCGTCTGCGAGACATCGAACCAACCGAGTGCTGCGCCCCAGGCGACGGCGGCCGGCGCGGTCATGGCGCGAAGCCCTGATATGACACCAATCAGCAATGCAAGAAGCAGAAACATGCATGATCCCCCTTTTTGCCGGCTCTTGCCGTCGTCAGGGAAGGTTGCACATTGTCAGGCGCGTGGCAATTCGCCCTTTCGCGCCAAAGGGCTAAAGCGCGTCACGTCGACTCGGAATCATGCGACGCGCTTTAAGTCTTTGTTTTACGCACGCCGTTGTCCCAAAACGACTGCAGACTTTTGCGCGACATGCATCAGGGTGACAAATGATTTTTTTGGTGGGCTAAAACTTGATTTAAGTCAATCTGTCAGGAGGCCGCGTGTTGGTCCCAAGGGCAGTCGAACTTTCGCGCTCGGGATTGACATGGATGTCGCTGTTGAGCGAGTAAGACACTTACATCAACCAAAAATGTGTGTGGCGCGACCACCGCTTTCTCGATGAGTTCCGATTTTTCTGCATACGCGTCCGGTGATCTGCTCCGAATGATAAATGATGGAAAGGATCATGGGGAAAACTTTGCTTACAATGCGCTATCGGGGACCGTGTTTAAACGATGGCGCAAGGGGATTGACCTGGAGCCGCTCATCCAACTTCTTCAATCGGAGAAATCAAGCGAGCGTCAGCGCGGGGCGTGGTATCTTGATGAAGCTGACCCACCGGCGGACCTTATGGCCGACGTCGTTATCAAGCTGGCCGATGACCCGGTGGGCAACTGCCGATCGAGGTTTGTGGCTTATGTGACAAACTCCGGCCTCTATAGCGATGCCATTGCGGATCGTCTCGCCGCTTGCCTCCTGGACCTCGATCTCTACGTGCGAGCGAAAACGATCTTCTGGGCGGTTGTGGCCAACGACAAGACGTTTGCTCACTTTTCGGAAGCAGTCCTCGCCGGCGCCGGTACGAAGCCGTATGAGTTCAGAAATCCCGAGAATACCGCATTCTGGCGGCAGTCGGAGCGCAAGCGTGCAGTACGAGGTATCGAAATCGCTCGGCGCCTTCGCGCAGGAGAATCGGTCACGAGCATTCGTGAAAGCATGCCTGAGGAAGACAGTTTCAGTTTCGATACGTTGGCCTTTCTCAATCACGCAATAAAACGCGCCCTTGAACGCAGAGCCGCAAAAGCGGGCGCTGCCTCCAGCCCATGATGTGAGGCCAGCAAAACCAACGCAATGCGCAATCGCATCGAACGGCGCTTCAACAAGTTGAAGAATTTCTGTCGTTTGGCAACACGTTACGACAAAACCGCTTCCAGTTGCCTCGGGTTCGTCCAAATCGCCGCTCTCCGCCTTTGGAGGAAGCTATTTGTCAACAGAACCTAATTCGCAAAGGCGGCAATGCCGGTGATCGCCCGGCCGATGATCAGCGCGTGGATGTCGTGTGTGCCCTCATAGGTGTTGACGACTTCGAGGTTGACGAGATGACGGGCGATGCCGAATTCGTCGGAGATGCCGTTACCGCCGAGCATGTCGCGGGCCGCCCGCGCAATCTCCAGCGCCTTGCCGCAGCTGTTGCGCTTGAGGATCGAGGTCAGCTCCACCGGCGGGTGGCCTTCCTCCTTCATGCGGCCGAGCCGCAGGCAGCCCTGAAGGCCGAGCGAGATCTCCGCCACCATGTCGGCGAGCTTCTTCTGGATCAACTGGTTGGCGGCGAGCGGCCGGCCGAACTGCTTGCGCTCGAGCGTGTATTGCCGGGCTCTCGCATAACAATCCTCGGCAGCACCGAGCGCGCCCCAGGCGATGCCGAAACGGGCCGAGTTGAGGCAGGTA
>NZ_JBFUAY010000407.1:0-2344 GCF_056406015.1 Rhizobium sp. P1_E1
GAGGACGCCGGCGCGTTCGGCCACCAGTTCGCCGAGGGCTGCCAGAAGAAACGGTGTCGCAGCCGCAAGCATGCCGGCAAGAATGAACTCGATGGCGTTCATGACAGGCTCCGATGGGCGGCGCGGCGCCATTCAAGGCGGTAGCGCACGAAGGCGACGGCGATGAGGTAAGCGAGCAGCAGGCTACCCTGGAAGACACGGACGGCGGCGATCGGCAGGTTGGCCGAGACCATGGCATTGTCGCCACCGATATAGATGACCGCCATGACCAGCGCCGAGACCACGATGCCAATCGGATGCAAGCCGCCGAGATAGGCGACGATGATGGCCGCATAACCATAGCCGCTCGCGACCGAACGCTGCAACTGGCCGAGCGGGCCTGCGACTTCGGCGGCACCGGCAAGACCAGCTGCAAAACCGCCGATCAGCAGCGAAAGCCAGATCGCCCAACCTTCCTTAAAGCCGGCATAGCCGGCAGCCCGCGGCGCCAGCCCACCGACCTGCAGCTTGTAGCCGATGAAGCTCCTCTGCATGAAAACCCAGGCCGCAACCGACAAGGCGAGCGTGATGAGGAATGAGACGTTGAGGCGGGTCCCGGAAATCAGCGTTGGCACCATCGCATCATACTGGAACATCACCGACTGGGGGAAGTTGAAGCCGTTCGGATCCTTCCAGGGGCCGAGCAGCAGATAGTTCAGCAGTTGCGCCGCAACGAGGCTCAGCATCAGTGAAACGAGGATCTCGTTGGCGTTGAGGCGCACGCGCCAGAAGGCGGTGAGAGAAGCCCAAAGTGCGCCGCCGATGGCGCCGAGCAGCAGCATCGCCGGCCAGATCCACTGGCCCGTTGCCTGGGGAAACCAGACCGGAATGGCAGAGGCTAAGATCGCACCGAGAATGAACTGGCCTTCGGCGCCGATGTTGAAGACCTTGGCGCGAAAGCCGATCGCCAGTCCCTGTGCGATCAGAAGGAGCGGGCCTGCCTTTAAAAGCACTTCCGAAAATGACGCCCAGGAGAGGAAAGGCTCGAAAAGCATCGCATAAACGACCGCGACAGGGTCACGGCCCATCAAGATGTAAAGGCCGAGATTGAGCGCGATTGCTATGACAAGTGCTATGACGGGCGCCAGCAAGGTCGCAGCAAGCGAGGCGCGCTCCCGGCGGACCAGGGTGGGAACGAAAGCAGGGGACCAAGCACTCATAGATGGACTTTCTCGGGCGAGGCTTGAGCCCCGGTCATGTATCGGCCGATCTCCTCGGGCTTCGTGTCCCGCGTTGCGAGCGGCGGGCTGAGCCGGCCGTGATGCAGCACCTGGATGGAATCGCAGAGCTCGAACAGTTCTTCCAGCTCCTCGGAAATGACGAGGATCGCCATGCCCTGATTGCGCAATGCGACCAGGCGGCTGCGGATGGCGGATGCAGCGCCGATATCGACACCCCAGGTCGGCTGCGCCACGAAAAGCAATTGGGGAGACAGCATGATTTCCCGGCCAACGATGAACTTCTGCAGATTGCCGCCGGACAGGGTGCCGGCTTCCGCATCCGGGCCTGGCGTGCGCACATCATACTGACGGATGCAATCCTTGGTGAACGCCATCGCCCGCGCCCTGTCGACGAGACCGTGCCGCAAAAGCTTGAGCGGATGGGCGGTCAGCAGGCTGTTGAGGGCGAGCGACATTTCAGGTACGGCGCCGCGTCCGAGCCGGTCTTCCGGAACGAAGGCAAATCCGAGCCTCCGCCGCGCGGCCGCATCGAGCCTGCCGACATCGATCCCCATCATGTAGATCCGGTCGCGTTGGTCGCGCCCCAGTACCGTCTCACCTGAAATCAATGCAGCAAGCTCGCTTTGGCCGTTGCCCGAAATACCGGCGATCCCGAGGATTTGGCCGGCACGCACTTCGAGGCTGATGCCGGAGAGCGGCACCGCGAAGGGATCGTCGGGCTGATAATCCAACCCGATGATCTCCAGTCGCTTTTCCCCGCCAGACAGCGGCAGCGCCGAGATGGGGGCGGGCATCTCGCGACCGATCATCATACGGGCAAGGTCATGGGCATCATATTCGCGCGGGTCGACATCCCCGGTCACCCGTCCGCCGCGCAGGATCGTCGCCCGGTCACAGATCGCCCGGATTTCTTCCAGCTTGTGGGAGATCAACAGGATGGAGACGCCGCCGTCGCGCAGCCGGCGCAGCGTGTCGAAGAGCTTCTCCACCAATTGCGGCGGCAGGACGGAGGTGGGCTCGTCGAGGATCAACAGCTTCGGGTTGGTCATCAGGCTTCGGATTATCTCCACCCGTTGCCGCTCGCCGACCGACAGCGCATGCACATGGGCGAGCGGGTCGACCTC
>NZ_JBFUAY010000408.1:0-2334 GCF_056406015.1 Rhizobium sp. P1_E1
ACTCTTACCCTCGACACTTCTCGGTAGCAGCGTTGACGCCTGAACAGTTCCAGGCCCGGATGGATGGACAGTCTAGACCAAAGAATCTGTCGGCTTCGTCGGTGTCATCGATCAATCGGCAGAGATCCTCGCCGGCGACTGCTGGCTAGCGACGTTTCAGGCCACTTGCCTCGAGAGCCGTCTGCTGCGGCGGGAGTTTCTTCGACATGTCCCACTGAATCATAAACCCCCAGCCAAGGCCAGGGGTTTTGTCAGCACTCTGAATGCGGGGAATTTCCCGCCGCTTCCATGTTATCTTGGATAAGCCGGCTTACGCCATGGCCTTCTGCAGGTTCTCGTCGATCTTGTCGAGGAAGGCAGTGGTCGAGAGCCACGGCTGGTCGTGGCCGATCAGCCGCGCCAGGTCCTTGGTCATGAAACCGGATTCGACAGTGTCGACGCAGACCTTTTCGAGCGTTGCGGCGAAGCGGGCAAGCTCGGCATTGTCGTCGAGCTTGGCGCGATGCGCCAGGCCACGCGTCCAGGCGAAGATCGAGGCGATCGAGTTCGTCGAGGTTTCCTGGCCCTTCTGGTGCTGGCGGTAGTGGCGCGTCACCGTGCCGTGGGCAGCTTCGGCTTCCACCGTCTTGCCGTCGGGCGTGAGCAGTACCGAGGTCATCAGGCCGAGCGAGCCAAAACCCTGGGCGACCGTATCGGACTGGACATCGCCGTCATAATTCTTGCATGCCCAGACATAGCCGCCCGACCACTTCAGCGCAGAGGCGACCATGTCGTCGATCAGGCGGTGTTCGTAGGTGATGCCGACTTCCTTGAACTGATCCTTGAATTCGGTCTGGTAGATCTCTTCGAAGATATCCTTGAAGCGACCGTCATAGGCCTTGAGAATGGTGTTCTTGGTCGACAGGTAAACTGGCCATTTGCGCATCAGGCCGTACATCATCGAAGCGCGGGCGAATTCGCGGATCGACTCGTCGAGATTGTACATCGCCATGGCAACGCCCGAGCCGGGGGCGTCGAAGACGTCCTTCTCGATAACCGTGCCGTCTTCGCCGACGAACTTGATCGTCAGCTTGCCCTTGCCGGGGAAGCGGAAGTCGGTGGCACGGTACTGGTCGCCGAAGGCATGGCGGCCGACAACGATCGGCTTGGTCCAGCCGGGAACCAGGCGCGGCACATTCTTGCAGATGATCGGTTCGCGGAAGATGACGCCGCCGAGAATGTTGCGGATCGTGCCATTCGGGCTCTTCCACATCTGCTTGAGATTGAATTCCTTGACGCGGTCTTCGTCCGGCGTAATCGTCGCGCACTTGATGCCGACGCCGTACTTCTTGATGGCGTTGGCGGCATCGACGGTGACCTGGTCGTTGGTGGCGTCGCGGTTTTCGACCGAGAGGTCGAAATAGTCGATGTCTAGGTCGAGATACGGATGGATCAGCTTATCCTTGATGAGCTGCCAGATGATGCGCGTCATTTCATCGCCGTCGAGATCGGCGACGGGATTGGCGACCTTGATCTTGTTCATGTATCTGCCTCGTTCGAGCTTCAATGGGGACCGGCGTCCCGGGTGGGTGATGTGATGAGGAGCGCTATAGCCTGAAGCGCTTGGGCCGGCCGGCCTCGCATGGCTGCGTTCGCCTGCACTTCGAGAATGCCGCCCAGTTCTTCTCGCTGGCGCCACGGGCTGGCCGCGCCAAGACCCGCGTCGTGATCACGCGCTGATCTCGGCTCAGCGCCAGACTCTGAATTCGGCATCTGATCCGTTTTGCGCGCCGATCCCGGGTCAGCGCCCCGATGTTGGCAGATCCCGTTCTATGCGCTGATCATTCGCTCCAACTCATCCATGTCGGGCACGATGATATGTCGGAAGTTCTCGATGCGAATGACGCCGCTCTTGCGCAGCCTGGTCATCTGGCGACTGACGGTTTCGATCGTCATCCCGAGAAAATCGGCGATCTCGGTGCGGGACAGCGGCAGGTCGAAATCGGTGCTCGTGGCGGTCTGCGGTTCGGCGTGTGTGGCGATCAGGTAAAGCAGGCTTGCGACTTTCTCGCCTGCGGTGCGTCGGCCGAGCGTCAGCATCCATTCGCGCGCGGCGTCCAGCTCCTTTAGCGCCTGATCGTGAAGGCTGCGCTGCAGTTCCGGCGCTTCCGATATCATGCGGTCGAGCAGGTTGCGGGGGAAAAAGCAGATTTCGGCATCGGTCGCAGCCTCGGCCGACAGCGTGCTTTCGCGCACGAATGGCCTGCCGACGAAATCGGGAGCGAATTGCAGGCCGACGATCTGCTGGCGTCCGTCCGGCATCACTTTGCAGAGCTTCACCACCCCGCGCATGAT
>NZ_JBFUAY010000409.1:0-2331 GCF_056406015.1 Rhizobium sp. P1_E1
AGGTATCCCAGCTCTGCACTTCCTTCCGCGCGGCATTCTTGTCCGACGCCTCCAGAGCCTCCATCAGTTGTGTGAAGCGGACCAGCGGCCCTGTGAGCCCATAGGCGCCGCCGCCAAGCTTCTCACCATCCTCGGGCCGCGTGGTGTCGAGGCTGACATAAGCGCCGATTTCCGTTTCCATCTGCTCGGCTTCGACGAGGAGCGCGCGCCATAGTGAGGTCACGAAAGGTAGGTCAGCTGCCTGGAAATCGATATCTTCATGTGGAGCAGGATACTCGACATCGAGTGTCAAGAACTCGGCGGGATCCGCATCGGCCGTCATCGGTGGCGCAATGCCGGAAGCGCGAGTAACGATGATCACGGGTCGCGACAACGCGACGGCTTCCCTGATCAGGCTTGTCGACCATCCCTCGCTTTTGACGCGATCCTGAATATGGAAAAACATCAAATCGGCTTCTCGCTCTGGTTCCTTCCACCGCGCAAGCAGATATCGCCAATATTGAGGGAGTTTCCCGCCGCTTTTCTTCAACTGATACCGCAGATGCTGTTCCAGTCCCCTCGCCAGGTTGGGATGAACCGCACGGAGTCCCGCGGCCCACCATAGTGCAGGGGTTTCGTTCATCCCGTTGATTAGGAATCGCGCAAGCAACCACAGCCGGGGAGGCATAGCAGAGCGACCGAAGAAGTTGCTCGCCTCTTCTGCTGCGATACCCTCCAAGTCGTGCGGATGCGCCATGTATGCGCTCCAAGCTGACTTCGGCACTTCCCGATCCCGATGAGGATTGTCTGGATCGATCGACGCGGGCGACTCGTCGCGGTCCAGCCCAAGGTTCCCGAAACAATCGAACGTTCCGGCTTCGGAATCGAACCGTTTGAGCGGAAGAGGTTTCATATATCGCACGTGAGGATCGAATGCGTAGAGCCATGTCGCCGGAAGAGTTGGCTCGCCCGCCAAGAGGGTTTTCATTCCGGCCGCGGTCGATGCCAGATGCGCGATCTTGCCGCGAAGTACTGGAGAAGCTTCGGCAGGTCCGCCAGCCGCGCCGGCTATGGTCTCTCGGCGCCAGGCATCCAGATCTCGCGCCCGGTCGGCCCAGGCCTCCAATGTATCCCAGAGATTGCTGTATTGCCTGCCGAAGGCGATAGGGACTACCCCTTTTTGAAGCCATTGCTCTTGGGCATCCGTTTCCCCGCCAAACTGGAAGGCATAGACATTCGCGACCGGGGACTGCTCCTCGCGCAGTGCCTCGAGAAGATATTGCACCGGCGGATCATCGGCAGAATAGCCGACGAAAACGATCTTGAACCGGTTCATGAGACTGCGGATATAGTGGGTCGCCCATCCGTCAGAGAGATATGCCTTGCCGAAATCGGCACTGGAGAGGACGACCGCTTCGGATATGCCGGCATAGTCTTCATCCACCCGACCATGGATGTGAATAATGCCTTCGAAGTCCACATGCCGATCCGGGAGGGGAAGGTTGGATGGACCCCAGCTTCTCAAGGCGGGATCACACGCCTCAAACAGACGGTCGAAATTGGTCGTGATCAGGCGCGGTCGCCCGTCAGCACCTCTGGACAGATCGATCAGGGTTCGATGAGCGCGCAGATCTGCGTTTGGCTTCGGCGTGAGCGCTTTTGCCACGGCATCCCGCACCTCCTGCGGTTCGAACTCAAGGTCGAGCGAACTGAACATTCGGTCGACGGGCACGTAGGACTTGGCACCCGACTGAGGCCTTGCCGCATCATAGAGACGTCGTGCCTGGCTACCGGTTAATGAGCCGAGGTCATCAATAACGTTCTTGGCCAGCGTCAGAAAATCGGCGAGCTTGGCATTGGCCAGAGAAACGCCGGCACCGCAGAAAAACAGAACGTTGCCTTCGTCACGGGCGACAAGCAGTTCGTCCGGAATATCTGGTCCATTTTCATGAAACCTCATGCAACTCGCTCCCCACCAACATTTACACGCCAGGACGCAACGGTGGCACCAACACACTCGGCTTCTTGCTCCACCTCAAAGGTGTAGCGAACATATCCGATGCAGTAGCGATTCCAGCGGCGCACTCGTTACTCTAGGATGTCGACGATTATTCGGTCAAAGGCAGCAGGGACCATCGTGTCGATATCCACGCGATATTGCATCGATAATCTGGGTCTCCCGTGGTTTCGCACTAAACATGTGATCCATTGAATACGGCCTGATTCGGCAAATGGGGGAAATGCGTGACCAAGGTGCAGTGGAATTCCAGTCGCAAGGGGTTGGGTGTAGCGAGGGTCAAGGCCCATGCCCCTCAGCACTCACGATTGATTGTGGGTCGCGCACCTGAAAAC
>NZ_JBFUAY010000410.1:0-2326 GCF_056406015.1 Rhizobium sp. P1_E1
CGCCTTCAAAATGCAGCTCAATCCGGGCATGGAAGCCGAATACCGCAAGCGGCATGACGAGATCTGGCCGGAACTGGTCGATCTCCTGCACAAGTCAGGCGCCAGCGACTATTCCATCCATCTCGACCGCGAGACCAACACGCTGTTCGGCGTGTTGACGCGGCCCGCCGACCATACGATGGCAAGCCTGCCGGACCATCCGGTCATGAAAAAATGGTGGGCGCACATGGCTGATATCATGGCGACCAATCCCGATAATTCGCCGGTCCAGAGCGACCTGGTCACCGTCTTCCATATGCCATGAACGCCACCTCTTATCGCCGCATCGCCGTCCTCGACATCGGCAAGACCAATGCCAAGGTGGTCGTGCTCGACAGCGAGACGGGCGCCGAGGTCGCCGTCCTGAAACGGCCGAATATCGCGATCAAAACCGGTCTCTATCCGCATTACGACGTAGAGGCTCTCTGGTCCTTTGCGCTCGATGCGCTGAAAAGCCTTGAGCGCGAGCCCGGCTTCGACGCCATTTCGATCACCACCCATGGCGCCTCCGCAGCACTCCTTGCCCGGGACGGCACGCTTGCCATGCCTGTCATCGACTATGAACATGAATATCCGCAGGAAATCCGCGACGCCTATACGCGGCTGCGCCCCTCCTTCGACGAAACCTTCTCGCCGCACCTCGCGATGGGCCTCAACGTCGGCGCGCAGCTGCACTACCAGAAGACCGCCTTTCCCGAGGAATTCGCCGAGGTTGCGACCATCCTCACCTATGCGCAATATTGGACGGCGCGGCTGACGGGTGTTGCCGCCAATGAGCTGACCTCGCTCGGCTGTCATACCGACCTCTGGAACCCGAGGGCCGGCAGCTATTCCTCGCTCGTCGACAGGCTTGGCATTCGCGACCTCATGGCGCCGATCCGATCCGCCTTCGATGCGCTTGGCCCGGTTCTTCCCGACATCGCCGCAGAGCTCGGCCTTACCGCACCCGTGCCGGTCTATTGCGGCATTCACGATTCCAATGCCTCGCTGCTGCCGCATCTGGTGCGTCGCGAAGCGCCCTTTGCGGTCGTCTCCACCGGCACATGGGTCATCAATTTCGGCGTCGGCGGCGATCTCGATCATCTCGACCCGAAACGCGATGCGCTCGCCAATGTCGATGCCTATGGCCGGGCCGTCCCCTCCTCGCGTTTCATGGGCGGGCGGGAATTCGAAATTCTTTCTGCCGAGATCGGCCCTATCGACGAAAAAGCCGTCGAGGCGGCAATCGGCCCGGTCATCGACAAAGGCATGATGCTCCTGCCGAATATCGCGCCGGGTTCCGGGCCTTTTCCCGGAAAGGTAAGCCGCTGGATCGGTGCTGAAGAGGCAAGCCGCGAGGAGCGCTCTGCCGCTGCCTGCCTATATCTCGCCTTGATGACCGATGCCTGCCTCGGACTGATCGGCGCCAAAGGCCCTGTTATCGTCGAAGGCCCATTTGCCCTGAATGGGACCTATCTCACGCTGCTGGCCGCCCTAACCGGCCGCGAGGTCATGGCCCTTCCTGGCACAACCGGCACCAGCCAGGGGGCCGCTCTTCTCACCGGGATCCGGCCGGTGTCGGGTGCCGAGACGCATGTTCCGCCGACTRATATCCCGGGGCTGGCCGCCTATCGCACCCGCTGGTACGCGGCGATGGAATAGGAGTCTTTCCAAAAGCGGCCTTGTTCGTCCCTGCCTTCTCGCTAGAACAGGATGATTTTAGGCCGGGTCGGCCTAAAATCTGAATCCTGTTCTACATTATATAGTTAGAGCATGATGTCGTCCGAAAACCGCTCACACTTTTCGGCATCATGCTCTAGTGTGGCACCTCGAAAATCAGGTCGAGGAGATAGCATGACAGAGACATTCGATCCGCGCACGGTTGCAGCCAGGCTTCACGGCCTGCGCGAAGCCGGCAGACAGGAGGCAACGGACAGTTTCCCGCTGCCAGGCGATTTCCATCAGGCGATGGAGGCGCAGAATTTGCTCGCGGCGACAGACGGTATTGCCAGCAACGCCTGGAAGGTGACGGTCTCGCCGCAGGGCCAGGCGGTCACCGCTCCGCTGCATCCCTATGCCGAAGCCGTCTCCGGCGCTGACATTCCCTGGTATCCGGGCCTGAAATTCGAAACCGAGATCGCCGTGCGGCTCGGCAGGGACCTGCCGGTCCGCACAGGCGTTCCCTACAGCCGCGCCAACGTGGTCGAGGCGATCTCCGCTGTCCATCTCGGCGCCGAGCTGCTGGTGAGCGCGGTTAGGGAAAGCGGCAGCGTTTCCTTTCTACTGTTCGTCGCCGACCGCCTCGGCA
>NZ_JBFUAY010000411.1:0-2304 GCF_056406015.1 Rhizobium sp. P1_E1
GATAGCGTCGTGCGCGACGCTCCGCTACTGGCAGATGCGCAGGACGGCCTGGCAAACACCAAGATCCTGGCAGCGATCGAGGAATCCGTCGCGACCGGCAAGGCTGTGAACATCGGCTAAAGCCGGAACCAAAAGCGCGGGGCATGTCCGCACAAACAGTGCGGCTTGCCTCGCTTGAAAATACGGAGAGTAGATAAAAATGGCATCCATGACCTTCGACGGGATCGGCAAGACCTTTCCGGACGGAACCGTTGCCGTTGCCAATGTAAGTTTTTCGGTCGCGGACGGAGAATTCGTCGTGCTGGTCGGGCCGTCTGGTTGTGGCAAGTCGACATTATTGCGGATGGCAGCGGGTCTTGAAACGCTCAACAGGGGCCGGTTGCTCATGGATGACGCTGATGTCACCGAGACAGAACCCCAGGACCGGGATATTGCGATGGTTTTCCAGAACTACGCGCTCTATCCCCATATGACGGTTTACGACAACATGGCCTTCGGTCTGCAGCAGCGAAAAATGCCCAAGGACAAGATCGACAAGCTGGTTCGCGACGCAGCGGAAATGCTCGATCTTACGCGTTATTTGGAGCGCAAGCCGGGGGCATTGTCCGGTGGTCAGCGCCAACGCGTGGCGATGGGGCGGGCGATCGTTCGCCATCCCTTGGCGTTCCTGATGGATGAACCTCTTTCCAATCTGGATGCCAAGCTCCGCGTGCAGATGCGCGGCGAACTGAAGCTGCTCAACCAGAGGCTCGGCGTAACCACGCTCTACGTAACCCACGACCAGGTCGAAGCCATGACCATGGGCGATCGTGTCGCTGTGCTGAAGCCAGTGTTCAATGGAGAGGAGAGCAATCTTCAACAGATCGACACCCCGCAAATGCTCTACGACAAGCCCGCCAACCTCTTTGTCGCCGGCTTCATCGGATCGCCCGCCATGAATTTTGTGCGCGTCGAGCTGACTGCGGAAGCCGGGTCGCTCAAAGCTGCGGTAACTGGCACGAAGATATCCTTTTCCGTCGCCGCCAAGCCGGCACTTTCGGAATATATAGGCCGGCAGGTCATCGTTGGAATTCGCCCGGAGATGTTTCAGGTTTGCCCCGCGTCTGAAGCCTTCTTTAACGAGCAGGTCCCGGTTGCCGAAGCGCTGGGAGCCGACACCTTCGTCTTTTTCGACATCGCGTCACCGCCGGTCAACATAAACGATGCCGAAGATACCGAAGACTTTCCAAATAAAGGTAAGAACCGACTTGTCGCGCGGATCCCACCGGCGCTCACACCGCGTCCCAACCAACATTTGCCGCTCACTRTCGATCTGGAGAAATTGCACTGGTTCGATCCGGTAACCGGAACTGCGATCCGAGACTGACAGAACCTCCGCAAATTATCGCCTAACTAGGAATTCAAGTCTTTTCTCCTGCCCTCCCAGGCAACTTGGCTGTCGTCGAATACGAGGTCGGCGGCAGCCATTTTTTTCTTCGGATTCCGCATTTTGAAATGCATAGCCTGAACATTCATGCACCGTGACAGAGCTTAGAGGAGTGGCTTGTGAAACATGTTTCCATTGTCGGGAAGTTCTTTGTCATCATGGCCGTTTTTGGTGTCACGGCGCTGGGACTGACGTTTTATCAGAGCCGCCAGATGCTTACGGTAAACGATAGTTACCAAGGGCTTCTCGACCGGGATGCATCTGCAGCGCTTCGATTGACACAGTCAAACCGAAGTCTCGAAACGGCGCGTGCCAGCATCAGCGACATGGTGATGACGCGGTCGAAAGAGGCGAGGGCGCGCGCAGAAGCAGGTCTGAATGACGCGCAAGAGAATTTCGTCAGGTTCATGGATCTGGCCGTCCAGGCAGTTCCCGAGCAGGGTGAACTGCCGAAGTTGAAGGCGGATGGATTCTCTGTCGTGACCGACACGTGTGGTGCAGCGATCGCTGTGGCCCGCGGCGCGACCAGTGAAGCCGAGCTTGCCATGGTACAGCAACTCTATCTGACTTTGTGTCAACCCGCCTTCGCTGCCATTTCACCGAGGTTTACGTCCGTGACGGAAAAACTCGCTTCGGACGCGGAGCAAAAGCGTGCTGATGTTTTACGCGTCGTCGATGACACGTGAGTGCTGAGTGTGGGGAGCAGCTATTACGGCACTGCTCGCCGTTTCATGGTCCTTTCGCGTCGTCGGGTCGGCTGTGCGAATTTTCCGCTCGATTATTGAGGCCTTTGTGCGACCGGTGTTCGACACCGGGCATGAGGTCGCGCCTGGCGGCATCATAGGACCGGAGCTTGTCGGTGATCATGACCCGTGGTG
>NZ_JBFUAY010000412.1:0-2300 GCF_056406015.1 Rhizobium sp. P1_E1
GAGCCTTGAGAGCGGAGCCTGCGAACTGCCGAGAAAATTGTCTGAGCGGAGAACCGAACGTTGAAGCTGCATGACAGCCATAGAAAAGAATCTGAAGACGTTTACGTCCGCTCAGTAGCAAGTCCGCCAGACAGCATCATCAAAATGAAACCGTGACGATGCTGTCTAACCTGTCAGCCAACACGGACCCACGCCTGCAGACTGCTGCTTCGCAGCGAAGGGTGTGGTCCGGTTGCTTCCGACGTTAGCCGCTAATGTTCTTCGAAGCCACGCTCAAATACAGTGAAGCCATCGTGAGAAGAGCCGCTTTGGCCAGTTGGCGCCACGCCTTCGGGGTTAGGTTTGTTGTTGCACTCGCACTTCTGGGCGCGAGCTTTCTGTTTCTGGTTCAGCGAGGCGAGAGATCCTGGATCGTTGGAATGCTCGGCACTGTCTGGCTGTTGGGCATTGCCTTCGCGGCGGCGGCCTATGTCGTTTCGGTTCAAAGCTCCTTGAGCAGGCTTCGACAAATGCAGTCCCCGGAGGCCCTCCTTCGCGCGGAGGCGTCGGGCTTCAGCATTTCATCTGAACTCGGCGCGGTCACCATGCCGTGGTCTGCAGTCAAGCGGGTTTGGCGCCATCCAGAGTTCTGGCTCCTCGTCCTATCAAGGTCAAGCCAAGTCACGCTCCCTCTTGCCGCAGTCGCAGAAGAGGCGCAGTCCTTCATCCTGCAACAGATCAAAGGCGCCGGAGGTAAGGTTGGCGGCTAACCCTTCAGTCAACCGGACGTCCAACAGCGGGCTTCGCCCACTGTCGGCCGCCGGTTACCTCAAACGTTAGATGGCACAGATCGGCGTGGCGAGAACCTACAGCATCTACGACCTTGTCAGAGAGGTCTCGGTGCGCCCAGGGATGTATCTTGGCCAAGAAACTATCGATAAGCTTGGCTGCTACATATGGGGCTACAAAAAGGCTATGCATGATCTCGGTGTTCCTGAGTCGCCCATATTTGACCCGTATGAGTTCACCAGTTGGGTGCGAAGAAAATACAACTATCCTGGCTCAGCCGAAATTTCCGGGTGGGAGAAGACCGTACTGACAATCAGCTTGGAAATTCCCGGCGATGAAGTTGAGTGGGACAAACTGCCGACAAACGTCTCAGTCGAGAGGCATCGAAGCTCCGTGTACTTCTTCTTTGAGCTTCTTAAAGAATTCGGTGAGCGCAAGAATGCCATCTAACCAGCTAGTCGACACGGACGCCCAAGGGCTTCCGCTCGGTCGCTGCGCTCCCTGCGCACCTTTCCGCGGTCGCCGGTCACACGCACGTTAGACCGCACTCAATGTTTCACCCTGCCACTATCGCTGAAGTCACTGGCCTTTTGGAAGACGGTCTTCCCAGGTTGCATCCGGAGCATCGCGCAGCTTTAGAGAAGGCACGCATAGCTCCGCGTGAGCTGTCAGTCGCAGATTCACCTGGTGAGTATGTCGTTGCCATCGCTGCCTTTGGCGATAAGCTGCTGCACTGGTCCGACGTAGAGGAAGGGTGGGAGCTCGAACGTCCAGACGACGAGGGCGGCATTGCGTCGCGTGGCTGTAACCAGTTCGAGCTGACCCATGTTATGTACCAGACGCTGGGAGATCCCAATGCTGTCTAACTGGTCGGTCAACGCGGACCCGCAACTGCAGGAGGCGGCTCCGCCGCATTTGTTGCGGTCCGGTCATTTTCAACGTTAGACGTCGAAAACCTATGCGACAAGCACTGCTCATCACGACTCTTCTAGTTTCCACTTTCGCTTACGGGGCGGGGTTTGATTGCGCTAAGGCAAGCACGAAAGTCGAGCGCTTGATTTGTTCCGACGGAGAGCTTTCTGAACTTGATAAAACGCTCTCAGAGGTCTTCTCGCTTGAGCTAGACAGAGAAAACGATGCTCCGCGCCTTCGCGCATCGCAGAAGAAGTGGCTTGCGGCCCGGAATTCGTGTGGAAATGCACTGTGCATCAAGCAACAGTACGAGCGAAGGATCTCTGAACTTTCTTGCGAGCCCCAGAGCCGCATGGCAGGCTCAGCCATAGGCAGCAGCCAGTGTTCGCACTTCTCGCAGGGCGTTCTGGAACGGGAGCTCTCGATCCTTGAGGAGCGTTACAGCAAGAAGGTCTTAGCAGAGTCAAATAATCTTGAATACACAGAGCGCACGCTGCTCGCTGAACGGAAGGCGTGGCCCGACTATCGCGGTGCACAATGTGCGTTGTATGGCGCAACCGAGGGAGGATCTGATGGTTGGAAGAACGCTTTCGCAGGCATGTGCGAAGTCAACGAGACAC
>NZ_JBFUAY010000413.1:0-2295 GCF_056406015.1 Rhizobium sp. P1_E1
CTGCAGCACGTTGGCGCCCTCGCTCATCAGCATCGCCTGAGCGCGCGACAGCCGCAGCAGCGTCACATATTTGCTGAGCGTCATGCCGGTCGATCGCTTGAACAGGTTCATCGCATATTTCGGATGTAGGTCGGCGGCGCGGGCGATATCGACCGAATCGATGTCGTGCAGGAAATTGGCGGCGATGAAATCGCACATGCGCGCGACGCTGCGCGAGGAATGCGGATACGGGTGATCGCCGTCGAGATTGATGGTCGCCTGCGACGTCATCGAATAGGGTTCGAGCGCGATCCGTTCGATGCGCAGCAGCAGCTCGTCGACGGCGTGCTGGGCCTTGGCGGGATCGCCTGAGTTGGCATAGCGGAACCAGCGGGTGAAGTTCTCCCTGTCGGCGGCATCCGTTGCCGAGGTCAGCAGCGTCTCGCCCTTCATCAGCCGGCTGGAAACGCTGATCGGCAGGCGCAGCCGGAAGAAATAGACGAGCGGCAGATGGGCGCCGGCATAGAGCGAATCATCCGAGGATTCGTCCATCTGATGCGGCTGACCACCCCAAAAGAGGCACATTTCGCCGGCGTTCAGCCGGAATTCGTGGTCGCTCATCCGGTAGTGTACGGTGCCGCGCATCACGTAGTTGACCTCGACCTGCGCGTGCCAGTGCGGCATGGCCATAACAGGCGGATGGGCATGAAACATCTGCAGCGCTGTCGGCAAACCCTCGATGCTGCTCGCGCCGGGCTGGTAGATTGCACGTGTGCCGACCTTACTTTCCGCCAAATTCATGTTCCCTTTTTAGGAGACACCCGCTCCCTTACAGATAGTCTAACCGCGTTCGTGAAAGATCGGCAATTGAAAAGGGAGGATTTTCAATGCGCTTCAAACTTCTCGCTGCGACCGCAGCTGTCGCAGTGCTTGCTTCCGGCTCCGCATTCGCGCAGTCGGCCAATCTCACCATCTGGAGCTGGAATGTCGCTGCATCGGCATTGAAGTCCACGCTTCCAGGCTTCAACAAGCAGTTTCCCGATATCAAGATCACCGTCGAGGACCTCGGCAACAGCCAGGTCTTCGACAAGACGCTCGCTGCCTGCGCTGCCGGTGGCGACGGCTTGCCCGACATCGTCAGCATCGAGAATTTCGAGGCTGAAATCTTCTGGAGCCGTTTCCCGGATTGCTTCGCCAATCTGAAGGAGCTCGGCTACACGGCCGATATCCAGGCGAAATTCCCTGATTTCAAGCGCACCGAGCTTGAAGTCGGCGATGTCGCCTATGCCATGCCGTGGGATTCCGGTCCTGTCGCCGTCTTCTACCGCCGCGATCTGTACGAAAAAGCCGGCGTCGATCCGAGCACGATCAGCACCTGGGACGATTTCATCGCTGCCGGCAAAAAGATTTCCGCCGCCAACCCCGGCGTCGTCATGGCGCAGGCCGACTTCAACGGCGACAGCGAATGGTTTCGCATGATCGCCAACGAACAGGGCTGCGGCTATTACTCGACCGACGGTCAGAATATCACCATCAACCAGCCGGCCTGCGTCGCCTCGCTGCAAAAGGTGAAGGAGATGAAGGATGCCGGGACGCTGACGTCGGCCAACTGGGACGAAAAGATCCAGGCCAATACCGCCGGCAAGGCCGCAAGCCAGCTGTATGGCGGCTGGTATGAGGGCACCGTGCGCTCGACCTCTCCCGATCTCAAGGGCAAGTGGGGCGTCTACAGAATGCCGAGCCTGACCGCCGATGGCCCGCATGCGGCCAATCTCGGCGGTTCGTCGCTCGCCATTTCGGCGACATCCGCGAATAAGGAAGCCGCCTGGAAATTCGTCAATTACGCCCTCGGCACGGATGAGGGTCAGATCACCATGCTGAAGGAGTTCGGTCTGGTTCCGTCGCTGCTTTCGGCCGAGAAGGATCCCTTCGTCAATGAGCCGCAGCCCTATTGGGGCGGCCAGAAGGTCTGGGCGGATATTCTGGCGACACTGCCGAAGATCGTACCGAGCCGCGGCACCGCCTTCCAGAGCGATGCGGAAGCCATTTTCAAGGCGACGCAGACGAAGTTCTTCGCTGGCGGCTATCCCGATGCGAAGGCGGCTCTCGACGACGCCGCCAAGCAGATCGCTTCGGCGACCGGCCTCCCTATCGCGCAATGAATGACGATGCCGGGCGCTTCAGGCGCCCGGCTTTCCCCCGGTTTGCAAAGCGGCCGGTCATTCGCTCGTGAGGAGGAGGCTTGATGCCGTTCAGAACCCGGAGCGCCTATGCGTTCCTCGCCCCCTATCTGCTGGTCTTTGCCACCTTCTGGGT
>NZ_JBFUAY010000414.1:0-2289 GCF_056406015.1 Rhizobium sp. P1_E1
CGTCGCCCCTGCTGAACTTCTGCCGCGGGAACCAGGGACGATCAGCCTTTCCGACTTCAAGCGCTTGGGATATGGAAGGGCGATCTAGGAATTCGGTGAGTGGCTGCCATGTCGCCGTCGTATCGCTCCCCAACCGCTGTTGCAAATCGGCCCAAATCTGTCGACCTCTGTCGAGATTATTCCCGCCGAAGCGCGCCAGTAAACCGAAATTGGAGTAGCCGGTCGGGGGTCCGTCCGACCGACCGGAAAGAGCAGCAGTGCCACCATAGGGGATCATCCAAACCTCCCCGTCGCGACAAGTGCAAAAGGTTCGCACTTCCGTACACGCCGCATCGAGAATGTATTTCACGTCTGGGCGTTTAACGGCGTTAAGGAACCCAACTCCGTTAGGATGTTCGATACGGATACCAAACTCGTATCGCAGGTCGGTCATGGCGATCGGCGCCGTCATCATGGACCGTAGTGCCTGCGGACCGAAGCGCCCAGTTGCGATCGCAAGATGGGTGAAAAACTCCTCTCTCAGATCGCCGTCCGCTCCACGACTTTGCACGAGGTAGCCTTGTGGCGAGGGAATGATCATTTCCACGCGCGTGTTGGCCAAGATGAGGTTGCTGAACTCATGCATCATGGCGGCTATCAGCGCGTTTCGCTGCGCCAACGAGCCGTAGGTCGACGGATAGTCCTTGCATATCATGGGCTGGCCCGTGCCGAGAAAGCTGGTTTCGGTGTCCGGATCAAAAGGGGGCGCCGGAATGCCCACCTCCGCCAGCTGGCGTTCGATTGCGCCATAGGCATCCTCAAGACGGCAACGGCCCTCTAGCGTGTAAAGATGTGTGCCGGATGGAAAAAAGCTGAACTTGCCGTCGGAGAAAAGGCCGGCACCACCAATTCCGCTTCCTAGATGGTCTGCCACGTCATGCTTACGTTCTGCAAGCGTACGGCCAGCCTCGAACAAGAGGAATTTAATACGCTGTTTGGCAAGAGCCTGGCCAACTGCCAGGCCGGCCGGCCCTCCACCGATTATTGCTACGCGTTCCACCGTTTGCTCCTCATATAAGGATCGGCTTGCCAGGCGGCGACCACCTTTGATCGCTAGCTGCAATAGCTTAGCCATGTTGTAATTGCCGTGCCGCAAGGCCGGCCGCGGGTCCCGCCTCAAGCGAGCTGAAGATCACTGATGACTGTACGCGATAACAGCTTAGGGACAATGTCTCCGAAGTCCGCTTCATCCGGCCGTCCTTGCTGATCTGGCATCAGAAGCGCCAACACCTTCAAAGGAACCGGCGCATCAAAGAGGCGACGAACCTGTTCAAGGACGTAGAAGATTGCAGCTGAAAAGCCGTGCTTGCCGGCAACCGCAAGCAACTCGGGCCAGTCGATGTCCTCGGCATGAAGGCGCAACAGCGCGTCGATGTCGCCCAGCATCTGCAATTTCAGGGTGCCATGTTGGTAGGCTTCAAAATAGATGCGGGCAGCGCTGAACCACAGAACGCTAGTCAGCGACTGACAATGCACTTCTCGACCGAGCAACCTGCGGGGACCGGCGCCGCGCCAGACGTCTACCTCCTCCATGCCAGCTCCAAGACTGAAGTGGATGTCGACGAACACCGGCATCCGCACCGAGCCATCGTCTTGGACGAAGGATTTGATCTGCCGCGTTCGCCATTCTGGCGCGATTAGGGTCGTATCGAACTTCGGCCGAATCTCCTCGACCATAGTGACTGAATGTAGCGCGTACTTATGCTCGAGCGTCTGGTGTGTGATCTTGCGGAACATGTGTGTGAAGACACCATCCGCCGGATTGAATACTCCGTGCTGATAACCCAATCGGTAAAGCTCTTTCTGCACTCGCCAGACATCTGCTTTGCGCACCATAATGTCCAAATCCTGCATCGGGCGCAGTGCCGGGTCGGAATATAGCAGAGCTGCCAATAGAGGACCCTTGAACAAATAGTGTTCCAGATCGCACGCACGAAAATGTCCTAGAAGTTCACCAAGGCGACGGAATTGTACCTCGCTCCGCGCCTTCGACAACTGCGACCACATATGTATGTAGTGGACGACCCATTCTGGTGTCCGGGGAAGCAAGGCTAGTCTATTGAGGTGGAAACCGCACAACRGCAATGTCTGATAGCTCTCGGCACGCCAAAGGACGAATGACCAATCCAGATCCGAATCGACAATCCGCTGCAGGCGCACGTCATCGGAGGGCGTCAGGTCCGGTCTACAAGTCAGTAGGAGAAAAGTCTCCTCTCGGGACAGCTGAACCATTGTTGCTCTCCTTCTATC
>NZ_JBFUAY010000415.1:0-2284 GCF_056406015.1 Rhizobium sp. P1_E1
CTTGTCCGGCGCGCCGGACCGGCGGCGGTGACATAGGGCGGCACGAAGCGCGCATCCTCGCCGCGCACCGCCTCGCGCAGGAAATCGATGACGGCGCGCACCCGCGGCGCCTGTTTCAGGTCGCGATGGCAGGTGATCCAGTAATGGCGCTTGAGGTCGATCTCCTCGGGCAGCACGCGCACCAGTTCGGGATAACGGCTGGCGAAGAAATAGGGCAGGATGCAGAGGCCGAGGCCGTTTCTCGTGGCGGTCAGCTGCGCGAAGATGCTCGAGCTCTGGAACTGCGGCTTGATGCGCGGGTGCACATCGCCGAGGTAATCCAAGCCCGGCGCGAAGATCATTTCCTCGATATAGCTGACGAAGGGATGCTCAAGCAGGTCTTCACGGCAGGTAATGGCAGGCGCCTTTGCCAGATAGTCGCGCGAGCCGTAGATCTGCAGATGGTAGTCGGTCAGCTTCTCGGCGAAATAGGGGCCGCCCTTCGGTTCATCGAGCACGACGGAGAGATCGGCCTCCTTGCGCGACAGCGACATGATCTGCTGGATCGTCACCAGTTCCAGCGCCAGATGCGGATGCTGGGCGGCGAACTGCGGCAGCACGGTCGCGAAGAAGAAATTGGCAAAACCCTCCGGCGCGCTGAGCCGCACCAGGCCGCGTTGCGCCATCGAGCCGTCGGCGAGGTCGGCGCGCAGCCGCTCGGTCTCCTGCTCCATCCTTTCGGCGGTCTCGACGAAGCGCGTGCCCATGGCAGTCAGCACGTAGCCGCGCGGATTGCGCTCGAACAGCTTGACCTTGAGGGTGAACTCCAGCCGGTCGATGCGGCGCGAGACGGTGGCATGGCTGGAGCGCAGCTGGCGCGCTGCCGTCGATAGCTGTCCAGTGCGGGCGACGGCTAGAAAAAACTGCAGATCGTCCCAAGTAAACTGCGGTGGATTGTTCATCGCGATCCCCTCTGTTCAAAAACGAACAGATACTGTTTGGAATTAGTTGTAAATCACCCGTTGCCTCAGGGCGGAATTTCCGTGATCGTAAGGTGAGGGTCCGTCGTTCTGAGGAGTGCGGCTGGCCAAATTTGAACAGATCCGCAATCTGGCCAATCTCTGGGAGGAGATCATATGCGAAAGAATCTCATTGCATCAGTTGCATTTCTGCTTGCAAGCAGCACAGCGGTGCTCGCGCAGAGCGCGACCGACGGCAAGGTCAAGATCGGCATCCTGAACGACCAGTCGGGTGTCTATGCCGATTTTGGCGGCAAGTCCTCCGTCGAAGCCGCCAAGATGGCGGTCGAGGATTTCGGCGGTAAGGTCCTGGGTGTACCGGTCGAGATCGTCGATGCCGACCACCAGAACAAGCCTGATATCGCCTCCAACATCGCTCGCCAGTGGTACGACACCGAGCAGGTGGATGCGATCATGGAACTGACGACCTCGTCGGTGGCGCTCGCCGTACAGGCGATCGGCAAGGAAAAGAAGAAGATCGACATCGTCACCGGTGCGGCGACGACGGATCTCACCGGCAAGGCCTGCTCGCCTTATGGCTTCCATTGGGCCTACGATACGCATGCATTGGCCGTCGGCACCGGCGGCGCGCTCGTCAAGCAGGGCGGCGACAGCTGGTTCTTCCTGACCGCCGACTATGCCTTCGGCTATTCGCTGGAGCAGCAGACCAGCGATTATGTCAAGGCGAGCGGCGGCAAGGTTGTCGGCGCTGTCCGCCATCCGCTGTCGACCCAGGACTTCTCGTCCTTCCTGCTGCAGGCGCAATCGTCCGGCGCCAAGGTGATCGGCCTTGCCAATGCCGGCCTCGACACCTCGAACGCCATCAAGCAGGCGGCCGAATTCGGTATCACCCAGGGCGGCCAGCATCTGGCGGCGCTGCTCTTCACGCTCGCCGAAGTCCACGGCCTCGGCCTCGAAGCGGCTCAAGGGTTGACCCTGACGGAAGGTTTTTACTGGAATCGCGACGACGAAAGCCGCGCCTTCGCCAAGAAGTTCTTCGCCCGCACCGGCAAGATGCCGAACATGATCCACACCGGCACCTATTCGGCAGTGACGCAATATTTGAAGGCGGTGGAGAAGGCCGGCACCGACGAGACGGAAGCCGTCGCCAAGCAGCTGCATGAAATGCCGGTCGATGACGTCTTCGGCCGCGGCGGCACGGTCGGCGCCAATGGCCGCATGATCCATGACATGTACCTGCTGCAGGTCAAGAAGCCTTCCGAAAGCAAGGAGCCGTGGGATTATTTCAACGTGCTCGCCACCATTCCCGGCAAGGAAGCCTATAT
>NZ_JBFUAY010000416.1:0-2283 GCF_056406015.1 Rhizobium sp. P1_E1
CCACTGGCCGGATCGGTGGTGCTGGACTTATTGCCGGCTTGGTCATAGAAGTTGATGATTTTCTGACCGGAAGGATCGGTCAGGACCAGTGCGTTGCCGTACGCGTCGTAGGTGTAATGAACTTGGCCACCCATGGCATCTCGGGCGAGCAGGACCCTACCCCTCGCATCCTTGGTGACCGTCGAGCGCCGCCCGGCCGCGTCGATCGTAGTCATCTCGCGGCCGCTGTACACAGTCTGTTGCTCAGCGCCGTCCGGATTACGGGTGAGGGTGACTCGGTCCAAGTCGTCATAGGAAAACCGCTTGACGGTGACCGGTGCGTTGCTGTCACAAAACCGGGGGGAAGTGGTGTGGCTCACGCGGCCCAAACGGTCGTAGCGGATGTCGCTGACGACCGCGCGCAATCCATTGCTCGATGACGCGTATCTGGAATATTGGTCGCAGTCCGTCCGAGCCTGGCCCGGTGTACTTTCCACGAAATAGATCTTGCGGCGTGTGCGTCCCAATGAATCCATCAGCGACAGCTGAGCCTGCATGTCGCCGACCTGCTTGATCGACCAGTAGGAATATTCCTGTGCATCCACGGAGTTCACGTTGCCAGACTTGTATGTTGTAGCCAAACCGGYGGCCGACATGTTGCTGTCCGCTACCTGCAACCCGTCGAAGGACGCAACGACCACCGCGCCGTTAGGATCGGTCTTGCGTAGRACAACGCCGGAAGGTTCGTGGTATACGAACGAGGACGCGTGATCGAGAGCGTCGCGAGCCGTGCGGATGAACCGGCCTCGTGTGTCATATTCGCTCGCCTGAACGCGTGTACCGTCCTCTCGGCTGGCAACCATCACTTTTGTCTTGTTGCCGAACACGTCGCGCTCGATGCCCGTGACCAACTGGTGCTGCGTTCCTTTGAACGAGACCTCGCGGGTCTGCAGCGCGGTCACGGGGTCATAACCGAACTCAGAGCTTCTCGAAATGGCCGGCGTCCCCTTGGCGAAGTAGGTGACAGTACTGGCTGTCGGTCGCCCGAAAATCCACCGCACCTCACTTTCCTGTCCGAAACTCGTTTCCGTCCGCATCCCCGACTCGTCCGCATATCGGCTCTCCAATAAGACCGTATTGCCGAACCTGTCATAGCCTAGTCTGTCTACTTGGTCGTTCAGCGTCTTGCCTAAGAGATCGGCAGACGTCACCCTGCGGTCTTTGAGCAAGGCCCGCAGGATCGCCGGTCTGAAACCCGGATTGCCATCCGGATGGGGCAGTCCACCGGTTTGCTCCACGGCCCAGCCCGAAACGGACGACGCGATGGCGACGTCTTTCCCCTCATAAAGCTGCAAGGTCAGGCTGGACATAAGTTGCCCTACCAATCCCTCGGTTTGGGAAAATTCGTTCCTGATGATCCGCTGGCGCTGGGTGTCGAGCGTCTCCTGAATCGAAAATCCCAGCGACCTTCCGGACTGCACATTCACCCGGTAACCCGAGTACGTGTAAGCGCGAGTTCGCCGCTCGACACCCGCACCGGTGGTTTCTAGGTTGGTAACCACGTAGCCGGGCAGCAGAGCATGGATCACTGGGTAGCTGGATTCGCACCCGACAAAAGAGTGTGGCAACTTGCAGACGATGGCCTCGGCCGCGCCGGACTCAGCGGTCTTGGCTGCCTGCAGGCCATCGTAGGAGAGATAAGACTGGAACGACACGGTGGTGACTAAGCCCAGCCCATTTACGACACGGTTCAGCAAGCCGGGCTTGCCTGCTTCGTTCACAAAGACACTTCTATCATTGACACCGCCGCTACGCGCGAAGAACTGGATCAGGTCAACCAGGCCATCGCCGTTCACGTCCAGCGGCCGCACGCCAATGTCCCCCAGGCCATCTTCGGTAAACGCCACCGGGGGAATCATGTTTGGCGCTCCTTCGGCCCAACTCGTGCCTGTGTTGGTATAGACGCCCGAGCCGGCGTGCGCGCCGCCGGTGCGGCTGTAGACTAGGTCGAGCAGCCCATCGCCATTGACATCAAAAAATCTCAGGCCCAGGTCACCCCTGCCGCCGCCAACCGCGATGTCGGGGAGTGCGAACCATTTATTGGCTGGGGTCCACCCCGCCCCCGTGCCGAGGAAGACCCGGGACGAGCCTTTGAGCGCATAGATAAAGTCAGGAATCCCGTCAGCATTGAGGTCGATGAAGAAAACTTGCTTGGCGTTGACGTCGAGGAACGTCACTTCGGAGTCAATCCGCGCGGGTGGCGTAAACCGCGCATCATCCACCCATCCGCTTCCGGTATTGATC
>NZ_JBFUAY010000417.1:0-2272 GCF_056406015.1 Rhizobium sp. P1_E1
CCTCGAACACGTCGACCTTCGCACCGGCAAGCGGCTTCTTGGCCTTGACGAGCGAAGTGGAATTGCGCGGATCACCGTCGACGTAGCGATTTATCCAACTCTGCAGCCAGCGCTGCAGATCCTCTCGTTCGCGGGTGTCACCGACGGCGTCGCGAACCATGCATTTCAGATAATGTGCAAAGCGTGAGCAAGCGAACATGTAGGGCAAGCGGGACGAGAGATTTTCCGAAGCCGTCGCCTCGTCAGTGCTCATCTTCTTTGGCCGGTACAGCGACTGCGCACCGATGAAAACCGCCTTGTCGCTGTTTTTGCGATGGATCAATGGCATCAACCCGGCCTTGGACAATTCCGCTTCCCGGCGATCACTGATGGAGATCTCCGTAGGGCACTTCATATCGACAGTACCGTCGTCTGTGGGGAAGGTGTGCAGTGGCAGGTTAATCACTTCGCCTCCAGATTGCACACCGCGAATGCGCACTGTCCAACCATATTCCTTATGTGCTCGGTTGATATTCGCAGCCATCGCATACGCCGCATTCATCCAGGCATACTTGCTACCATCGTGCCCATCGGTTTCCTCTTCGAAGGAAAATTCTTCGACTTTGACCGATTTTTCCCCGAATGGCTCTCTGGCGAGGACGCGCGGCATGCAGAGCGCAATATAACGGGAGTTTTCGGAGTCCCGCAGTGATCGCCAAGCGGCATAATCCGGTGCGTCGAAAATCTCTCCGAGATCACGCGGATTGACCAGTTCACTCCAATCGTCGAAACCCATAACCGAAGGATTTGCTGCGGAAATAAAGGGGCAATGAGCCGCTGCGGCAATCTTTCCGATGTCTCGCAGAAGCGAAACGCTTTGTGGAGTATGATCGAACTGAAAATCGCCCACGAGCGCACCATAAGGTTCGCCACCTAGCACGCCATACTCGTTTTCATAAAGTTTCTTAAAAAGCGGGCTCTGGTCCCACTTGGCGCCAGCATAGCGTTTAAAATCCGAGAGCAATTCGCTCTTCGAAACATTCATAACTTTAATTTTCAGTGTCGAGTCCGTCTCGGAATTGCTCGTCAAATATTGGAGTCCTCGCCACGCACTTTCCACTAACTGAAACTCCGGCGCGTGCATAATCTCGTTGACCTGTGCGGACAGCTTCTCGTCCAAACGTGCGATCATTTCGCTGATCGTGTCGAGAACATCATCCTTAATGACATCCGCGTCGGAAAGCGCCTGATTGACGAGTGTGACGATGGCATTATCAACCTCTGTTGCCGCACGCTCCGTTTTCGTCTTGAAGCTCTGCTTGAGTAGTACCGCAAATTCATCGGCCACGACGGTGGTTGTCTGAGGTTCATGCTGATTGAGGTCCTGAGGTTCCGAGACCATGAAAACGGCTCCTTATGAATTGGAGTGAGCGTCAGCACTGCCGCTGTCCGATGCACCCGCACTAGTATCGTCATTCCGACTGGCGAGAGCCCTCATCAATGCCGGATCGGCCAGCAGTTGTGCGAGCCTCTGCTCGGCATCAACGCGACCGTTCATATAGCGTTGCAGATTGGCAAGCTGTTCTCGCGCCTCAAGAAGCGCCCGCAGCGCTGGGACCTGCCGCGCGATGGACGCAGGCTCCAGATCAGCCATCTGCCGAAACGTAAGGTTGATCCCGAGCTTTTCGTTCTGGCGCTGCGAATCCAGCTTGTTTGGCACCCGCATGGCAACRGCCGGTTCGACCTTGCGCATAAACTCGTCGAAATTATCCATACTTACGGTAGAGAAGCTGCGTTCTGCGAGTGGAGGCTTTTCTACCTGGGATCCATTGCCGGAAAGATCGCTCAGCACACCCATTACGAAAGGCAGCTCAACAATCTTTTCCGCGTCGGTCGGATCCTCATAGGAAATTTGCACGCGCGGAGGGCGGTTCCGCTTGATGAAACGTTGTCCATTGTCAGAACTCATTGTCGCCTCCCTATCCTCTACTAATATTCGTTTCACAATGGCGTGATATTTTCAAGTATCATGAAACATCATTTCCCGTCTTGATCTTACCACTCAAAAGTTCCTTCAGAATTGATGAAAAATCTCTCGTCATCAATTCGCGCCCACGCGCAAGAAGGAGCGGTACTGGACTCGATGGCTCACGCATGTTGAGGAACGTTTCTATGCCTTGCATGGCCGAAAACGCTTCATCTCTCTTGCTTATTTCTTTCGTCGTTAGTGGGCTTTCTGACGCGTCGCCACTATCCCCACCCTGCAGGATACCCTTCGTCAGCTCTTGCATTC
>NZ_JBFUAY010000418.1:0-2269 GCF_056406015.1 Rhizobium sp. P1_E1
GCGCCATGCCGTCCTCCGTCCGGTCAGCCGGGCTGCCGCCGTGGTTGAGTACGAAAAGCGTTTGCGGAAAAGCGCGCACCAGTTCGAGCGCCTCATTCATCTGCCAGGGATAGAGCATCAGATCGAAGACCAGCCCGAGCCGCGTGGCGTGCGCTAACCCCGCCCGCCAGGCGGGATCGCCCATGCGGTTCGCGCGCGAAGCAAAACTCTTCGTCACATCGGGATGCCAGCTCAGAATATCGCGGATACCGACGACGTTGGGATTTGCCGCTTCCGCCTCGAGCAGGCGCAAGGCGTCCGGCCCGTCGAGGGGCACGCGCGCGATATAACGGCGCGCCACGCCGGAGCTGCGGTCGAGGCCATCCAGCCAGCGGCTCTCTTCCAGCGGGTAGGCAACGGACCAGCCGGCCTCCACATGCACGGTTGCAATCACGTTCTGACAAGCAGCATCGGCGCGATAATCGTCGATGCCATAGTCGCGCAGGATCGGAGTTAAACTGCCGAAAACCATCTCCTCGCCTGATGCGCGCGCCTGCTGAAGCCAGGGATGGCGTTGCAGGCCGAGGTCCCAGAGGTGGTGATGCGGGTCGATCACCGGCCCGTCGTAGAGATCAGTCATCTGCGCGCCTCACGGCCGGAAACGAGCAGAAGGGCAAGGATCAAGGTGCCGAACATGATCGATCGCCAGCCGGGCGAGGCATTGACGACAGTGATCAGCGCCGTCGTCGTGACGAGCAGGATCGCCCCCGGAATGGTCCCTGCATAGGTGCCGCGGCCGCCGAGGATGGAGGTGCCACCGAGCACGACGGCGGCGATCGAGGTCAACAGGTAGGGGTCGCCGATGCCGACATAACCTTGCCGGTTCATGCCGAGTACGAGAATGCCGGCAAGCCCTGCGAAAAAGCCCGACAGAGTGTGGACGATCAGCGTGTTGCGGGTGACGCTGACRCCGGAAAGCCGGGCCGCCAGCGGGTTCGCCCCAAGCGCAAGGAAACGCGCGCCGATCGGCATGCGGTGGACGAGCAGCAGGACGACGATCGAGACGACGAGCCACAGAATGATGCCTGAGGGAATGCCGAGCGGCCGCGCCTGCCCGAGCAGAATGACCGCCGGATTGCTGACGGTGACCGCGCTGCCGCCGGCGACGATGACGAGCAAGCCCTGCAGGAAGGTCGCCATCGCAAGCGTCATGATGATCGGCGGCACGCGAAGATAAGCAGCACCGGCGCCGTTCATCAGGCCGATGCCGGTGGCGATGGCAAGGGCCGCCGCGATGCCGGCGAGGCCGGTTGGATCCCACGCCGGCGAGATCAGCGGCAGCAGGATCGCCGTAACGGTGATGACCGCGCCGACGGAGAGATCGATGCCGCCCATCAGGATGACGAGCGTCTGACCGGCGGCGGCAATGCCGATCACAGCAGCGAGTTCGAGCAGGTAGCGCAGGTGGCCATAGGCGCCGAAACCGCGCAGCGAGACACTTGCGACGATCCAGACGAGCGCGACCAGAAGGAAGGTCAGCAGCGGCGGATTGCGGAACGCGGACCTGATGATGTTCATCGTCTTGCCCTCCATTGCCCGAGAAGTTCCGGCACGGCGACCGCGCCGACGATGATCAACCCTTGAGCGACATATTGCGCGACCGGCGGGAAGCCCAGGAAGAACATGACGTTGATCATCACCGAGAGCAGCAGGCTGCCGCAGATCGCGCCGCGCATCGTGCCCTTGCCGCCGAGGAAACCCACGCCGCCGAGCACGGCGGCGGCGATCGAGTTCAGCGTGAAGGGCGTGCCGATAACTGGATCACCCGACCCGGTCTGCGCAGCGACGAAGAGACCGGTCAGGGCTGCCAGAAGACCGGACAGTGCGAAGGCTGCGACCTTCACCCGTTCGACCGGGACGCCGGAGCGGAACGCGCCGACCGGATTGTCGCCGGCCGCGTAGATGCCGAGGCCGAGCGGCGTTGCCAGAAAGGCCTTCCAGAGCGCCAGGATCACGACGAGCAACAGGAAGGCGACGGGCGTGTGGCCGGCCAGCACCGTCGACAGCCAATCGGGAATGAACCCACCCGGCCGCGGCAGCAGGATGAGTGCGACCCCGCCGATGATGAATGAGCCGGCCAGCGTGACGATGATTGCAGGAAGCCTGAGATAGGTAACGATGGCGCCGATGACTGCGCCGATCGAAAGGCCGGCGAGGGAGACCGCAAGAATGCCGCCCGGCACGCCGAGCGCGCCTTCCATCGTCGTCGCGGCGATCACCGCTCCAAGAC
>NZ_JBFUAY010000419.1:0-2258 GCF_056406015.1 Rhizobium sp. P1_E1
AGGTTTGCGCGTTTTTTTCGGCACATCGGGCGCCGCGGCGGCCGGCGTGTCAGCATTGATCATCGTAGCGTTTTCGTCGGCCATTGTGGTCTCCTGTAAAGCCGATGCATTTGTCTCCCGCCCGATCGGCAGTGTCAATAACGGCCCGGCCTGTTCTTCTCCGGATACAAGCATCTCGCTGCTTCTTGCCTGCGGAGTTAAAGACATAAATGGCATTGCCTCATCCTGCAGATCTTGAGCAACGGACTTCAGATCGGTGTCTCCCCAAATCGAGTTCGCTTTGGAATTGAGTTTTCGCCGACCTGATTTGTACTCGACGGCAAAGCTGCGCTGGACTTTTTTCACTTTAAGGAAGCCTTGTATCTGGGATGATGTCTCGGCGAGATTTCGCCAATGCTACTTGCCTCTGCAAATACCGACTCCCGCGTCGCCGGTCTAGACCCTTGGCGAGGCTCACCCCCAACGCCACTCATCACCGAGATGCTGGACCATGAGGTTTAGTAGGACATATTCGCCGAATGTCGGAAGGCTGCTCCACCTGGGGGTGGTAAAGCGCATCCTGCGATACGATGATCTTGGTCAGTCGGGCGTGTGGGGTGACCTTGTCCCAGAGCTTCCAACAGGAGTTTGCTAGGACGATTGTGTGGGGCGCGCACCCGATCATATCAATCTCCGGGCGATCGTGGATACCTCCTTGGCCCGTTCTTGCCCAGCCCATGAACTTCCACTTCATCGCCCTGGTGTATCAGGGGGCGGATTGCGACACGATATGTCCAAAACCCGACAACATAATCGAACATAAGCAAGTAAACAATAAAGCAACCTCAAGGGGTTAGCGGCGAAATTTAGTTGGCACAAGCAATGCTGAGTGGAAGCCGCATCGGTAAAGCTAAATGCGGTTATCCGATTGTATCGAGTTCATCTGTTGGCGTGCCTTTGGACCGCAAGCGCGCATGAGGCCGCCACAAAATAGGAGGGATCCGACATGACGGACGTCAACGAGACAAGGCTCAAAGAACTCGTGGACCGCGTCCATGGCGACCTTGGCGGAGCGTTCAGCGTGTCGCTGGTCCGGATCGGACATGAGGTGGGGCTATACAGGACGCTGAAGGAGATCGGGCCGGTGAAGGCCGACGACCTTGCCGATGCCTCGGGATGCGCACCTCGTTATGTCCGCGAGTGGCTGTCGGCACAGGCCGCCTCAGGTTATGTGCACCATGAGCGAGGATTGTTCTCGCTGACGCCCGAGCAGGCCCTCGTGTTTGCTGAGCCTAACAGCCCGGTCAATCTGATCGGAGGGTTCGATACCGCTGCTGCGATGGTCGAAAACCAGCCGAAGGTCCAGTCTGCCTTCAAAACCGGTCGAGGCGTGGCATGGGGGGATCAGGCCGGCTGCATGTTCTGCGCTGTGGCGAAGCTGTTCCGGCCCGGCTATGTCAACGCCCTCGTGCAGGACTGGCTGCCGGCGCTCGATGGCGTTGTCGACAAGTTGAAGGCGGGCGCGACTGTGGCCGACGTCGGCTGCGGACATGGGCTCTCGACGATCCTCATGGCTCAGGCTTTCCCTAATTCGCGGTTCATCGGCTACGACTTCCATGCGGATTCGATCGCGGCAGCGACCGCCCACGCTCGGGCAGATGGCCTGACGAACGTGCGCTTCGAGATCGGCCGGGCGCAGGACTTCGACGGCCGAGACTTCGATTTGATCACCTGCTTCGACTGCTTGCACGACATGGGCGACCCAATAGCCGCTGCGGCTCATATCCGAAAGGCATTGAAGGAGGGCGGCACGTGGATGGTGGTCGAACCAATGGCCGGAGATACGCTGGAGGAGAATATCAACCCAGTTGGACGGCTCTACTACTCAGCCTCGACGATGATCTGCGTTCCAACCTCGCTTGCGCAGGAGACGGGAATAGCACTTGGCGCTCAGGCGGGAGAGAAGCGATTGGCCGAGGTAATCCGGTCGGGCGGTTTCACTCATGTCCGCCGAGCAGCCCAGACCCCGCTCAACATGGTGCTCGAAGCAACCTGATGAGAAGTCGCGGCGCGCCCGGGTCCGGCCGGATGGGGCAGGCGCGCCGCGCGTGACATCGGAAGCAAGTAGCCTTGCAACTCGGACAGTCTTTGCGCGCAATTGAGGGCAGATCGGGTCGTCGCCCCGCATTGTCCCTGCTCGACGAGGGAGAAACGAACTTTACTGGTTCCAGAGCAAGCCGGCAGACGCAGAAGCTCACATTTTATGAATTGTCTATCGC
>NZ_JBFUAY010000420.1:0-2236 GCF_056406015.1 Rhizobium sp. P1_E1
CCCGCAAACACTTAGAGGGATAAAATACCGGACCGAAGAATCCTAAAGCGTGTCACGAAGCCGACAAAGGTGACGACAATGTCGTACATATGTCGTGAGGGTCCTGAAGAGGCCGCGGAATAGAAGCGCCAATGTGCAAGCAATTCTTGGTCGAATGAGCCGCACTTGATGCAAATGCTGGCAATGGAAAGCGGCGCGGTGCTCTAGCGAAATCGTTTGCGGTTAAAAATCTCGCAAGCAGTGTTGCACCCCTGCCAAGCGCATGCAGCCACCCGTGTCGCAAACCTGACAAAGCTGTCGCACTGTCGACTACTAGCCAACCCGATTCCCCCCGAAATCCGCCAGCTAATCACCGCGCAATCGGCTTGGCACGACGAGTGCTAGGACCGACCGAGACACCTTGACGACTCGACGCTCTCTAACCACGCGGTGGCCAATCACCTGATAGCCAACCGGCTGAACTGGAAGGCTGGCTGACGACAGGACGGATGACGTGGATCATGCTTGGACCGTCGTCGTGAGAGTACCTGCGTGCCTGCGCGTCAACATTCACCAAAGGAGCCCCCATGCGTATCGACTCGATTTCGATTGGCAAGAACCCGCCGGACGACGTGAATGTCATTGTCGAGGTGCCGGCCGGCGGCCAGCCGATTGAGTATAAAATGAACAAGGAATCCGGTGCACTCGTCGTCGAACGCTTCCTCTCCACGCCGATGGCCTATCCGGGCAATTATGGCTTTGTGCCGCACACGATGTCAGAAGATGGCGATTCGATCGACGTCCTGATAGTAGACACTCGACCACTCGTTGAGCGCTGCGTTATAAATGTGCGTCCGATAGGTGTTCTGGTCATGGAAGAGAATGGTCGCAAGGACGAGAAGATAATCGCCGTGCCGATGGCGAATTTGACGCGCCTCTACGACAAGGTTAGGGACTACACCGACCTGCCGGAAATCTCCCTGAAGCAGATCGAGTACTTCTTCTCGTACTACAAAGATCTGAAGCCCGGCGAGTGGGTGAAGATAGCCGGCTGGAAGGACGTCAATGTCGCCAAAAAGATGATTCTTGAGGCGGCCGGCCGCTACAATTCGAAAACCTGATTGGCAATCGGGAGACCCGCGAGGGGTCGTCGACGGCCGAAGCGGAGCAGGCTAAGTCACAGGATTATGGACAACCAATAACCAAGCACTGGCCCATAGTTCCATAAGTATGCTTACGCCACTTCTTTATGTAGCCGGGTACATTCTATTTCCAAGTGCGACATGCCAGTAATTTCAATGGCTTCACTTTGGAGATTTTGGCATGTCTCGATGCTATACGCAGATCACCCTCGCCGATCGCCGACGCCTGCATCACATGGTGGCGGCAAAAGTTCCGGTAAACGAGATGGCACGTCAGCTTGGCCGTCATCGTTCGACGATCTATCGCGAGATCCGACGCAACACGTTTCGCGATCGCGAACTACCGGACTATGACGGTTATTACAGCACCGTTGCGAACGATACTGCCAAGGACCGACGTCGCCGGCTGAGAAAGCTGCGGCGCCACTCGACGTTGCGCACAGAGATCATCAACCAGTTGGAGGCTCGCTGGTCGCCGGAACAGATTGCCGGACGCCTGCTGTCGGACGGCCTCAGTCGTATTCGCGTTTKCAAGGAGACAATCTATCGCTTCATCTACAGCAAGGAAGATTATGGGCTTGGTCTCTATCAGTATCTACCAGAGGCACGCCGAAAACGTCGTCCAATGCGCTCCAGGAAGCCGCGCGACGGTGCGTTTCCAGCCACGCACCGCATATCCCAACGGCCTGATTTTGTTGGAGATAGATCACGGTTTGGCCATTGGGAGGGCGACCTCCTCATCTTCGATCGCCCACTCGGGCATGCCAATGTCACCACTCTCGTGGAGCGCAAGAGCCGCTATACCGTTCTCATCAAGAATCCGAGCCGGCACTCGCGCCCAATCATGGACAAGATCATCAGAGCGTTTTCTCCTTTACCGGCGTTCGCGCGTCAAAGCTTCACATTCGATCGCGGTACCGAGTTTGCCGGGTTTAGGGCTTTGGAAGAAGGGATCGGTGCGTGCAGTTGGTTTTGCGACCCAAGTGCGCCTTGGCAAAAAGGGACCGTCGAGAACACCAACAAGCGCATTCGACGCTTCATGCCAGGCACCACAGATCTGGCAGTTGTGTCGCAACGCGACCTTCTCCACCTCACGCGTCATGTCAACGATCAAC
>NZ_JBFUAY010000421.1:0-2229 GCF_056406015.1 Rhizobium sp. P1_E1
AAACGGAGTCGGATGGTCGACCGGCCGGCGCGCGTCGTAGCCCAGTTCTACGGCCAAGCCGGCCGGTCGATCAGCCGGCCCGTTTCAGCCAACCCGAAGGGCCGGGCATCTTTCCGCCAGGATCAAAGGCGATCGGCTCGGACGTACCGGGAGGTATGCCCGTCGCCAATCGCCTCTGCCCTGACGAAAATCTGCTCCGGCAGAATGCTTCAATCTAACCCGGAAAGGCTCTAGCGCGGGTGAGCTGGCTTACCTGAGCGGGCAAGATGGCGCCCGCTCAGGAGAACGGCTCGGTCGATCCCGCCGCCGAATGCCGACAAGGGCTCAGGGATTGGCTGCGGTGGTCCCTACAAAGAACTGGTTGAGTTGCTTCATCTCCAGCGCATGAGCGCGCTTTCTAAGAGCGACGGCCTGTTTGAGCGTCGCTAGCTCATCCGTTATGTCAATGAGATGAGCCTCGGCGACGAGCATCTCCGCTTCGACCCTTCCCTGCTCTCTCAATTGCCAGACGTCCCGGATGCGGAATTGAACAATGATCGTGCCGAAAAGCGCCACGAGCGCGGAGGTCGCCATTGGGAGCCATTGGGGGATAATCGTGCCATAAGCCGAAAATAATGAAGAGAGGCCGCTCAGAACGATGATCCCCAATGTGAGAAAATTCCAGAGATACTGATTCACCCTGGAGGATCGCGCATACCAGTTTCGATGCGTCCGCAGGTCACGCAAAGCCTGCCTTTTGATCTCGACCATATCCGATGGAAGCATCTTTTCTGCTCTCTCTTGATCGATCTCCCGTCTTGCTGCCAAAATCACGTTGATGACAACGATAGTTATCCCGAAGGTAATCATGAACCAGGCGAGGTAGTGCAAAGGGACGTCATCGAGAATGACGTTTGGAAAAAACTCAGGTTGAAAAAATTCGATTAAAGCGCCAAGCGATATCAAGAATACAGAAAAGACAACCACTGCTACCGAAAGCATCGCTGCTATATTTCTATATCTACCATTCAGTGTCATTTTCTGCAATTGCGCGGAGTCATCCTCATCCTTTCTGAACAAGTCCATCATCCTATCCTCAACACTGCAGGTTTAACCGCAGTCAACCTTGTACTACGTCAGAAAGCAAGTAACGTTTGCGAAGAAATACTTTATCGATCGAATTGCAGGCAGCCCTGGGTCCCGTCGATATGTCCGATGCCGCGAGAACCAACCGCCATATCGCCAACGTTCAGGCTGGGATAGCCTCCGCCTCTTGAATCCTGTCGCTTCAGGATAGGCTGATCGCCAGCGGTCGGTCGAGATCGCGGGCAATATATTGCTGGATCTGCCGGACGAGAGCGGGCAGGAGATGGTGCCCGCTCAGGAGAATGGCTCGGTCGGTCCTGCCGCTGGATTGGTGAGCCAGCACGGTCCCTCGTCGGTCATGTACATATGGTCTTCCAGCCGGATCCCGAATTCCCCGGGGAAGACGATCATCGGTTCGTTGGAAAAACACATGCCGGCGGCAAGCGGCGCGTCGTTGCCGCGAACGATGTAGGGTTCCTCGTGGATCTCGAGCCCGAGGCCATGACCGGCGCGATGCGGCAAACCTGGCAGGCGATAGTCGGGGCCGAGGGAGTGTTTGGCAAGCACCTTGCGGGCCGCATCGTCGAGGCTCGAGCAGGCGGCGCCGATCCGGGCCGCGTCGAAGACGGCCTGTTGCGCCTCGCGCTCGATCCACCAAGCCCGTTCGAACGCGCTGTTGCCGCCCTCCAGCATATAGGTCCTGGTGATATCGGAATGATAACCGTCGATCCGGCAGCCGGTATCGACGAGAATGACGTCGTCGCGACCAAGGACCTGATCGCCGTCGGCGCCATGCGGAAGCGAGGTCGCCGCGCCGAAGGAGACGATGCAGAATGTCGAGCCGGCATCGGCGCCGGCCTGGCGATGCTGCCGGTCGATGAAATCCACCACTTCGGATGATTTGATGCCCGGCTTCAAAAGCCGATGCACTTGCCTGTGGACGTCAAGTGTCAGGTCCATCGCATACTGAATGAGGGCAATCTCCGCGGCCGATTTGATGCAACGCAGGTCGCGGATCAGTCGCCCGCCATCGGCAAGCCTCGCCTCGCCCATCTCCGCTGCCAATGCATGATAGAAGAAAAGCGGCAAACCATCGTCGAGGGCAAGTCTGCCGCCCTGGGCAACAAGGCGGGCGATGAGAGCGGCACTGCTCTCCTCCTCTTC
>NZ_JBFUAY010000422.1:0-2222 GCF_056406015.1 Rhizobium sp. P1_E1
GTAGTGAAGATCCCGAACAAGATCGGCGAGCTTGTGCCGACCTTCCAAGCCGGTGATATGGATCCCGATCCCGTTTTCGTGCCTTGGGATGATCGTCGTAGATCGCGTTGATTCATTGTAGGCCGCGCCAGCGCGAGGTCGCTCAAAGGAATGCTATGACACCAGCTGTCTGCGTGGCATTTACAGCGGGGGCGGCTTTCAAATTTAGGCAGCTTGAAGATGTATTGTCCGAACATTTGAAAGACAATRACGGTGAAATCTTACCTCATTTATTGATGGCAGATTATTGCCAGTGACCTTGCCCCGTTGAAATAATCCATTTTGAAGTAAGCTCTGGCCCATTGAGAGGACCAGGGAATGAAGCGCAATCGTTTCACAGACGAACAGATCATCGGCATTCTGAAGGAGCACGAGGCTGGCGCGCCGGTCTCGGAGCTTTGCCGCAAGCACGGCGTCAGCGATGCCAGCATCTATAAATGGAAAGCCAAGTTCGGCGGCATGGACGTATCCGAAGCCAAGCGGCTGAAGACGCTGGAAGACGAGAACACGAAGCTGAAACGGCTCCTGGCAGATGCGATGCTCGACAATGCGGCTTTGAAGGACCTTTTGGGAAAGAAGTGGTGACGCCCGCAGCAAGGCGGAAAGCTGTCGCTCATCTGATGGATCACCACCAGATGAGCGAACGGCGGGCGTGTAAAGCCATCGGGTTTTGCCGAATGACGATCCGTTACGAAACCAGCCGCGGCGACGATCATGGCCTTCGCGAGCGCATGAAGGCGTTGGCGAATGAACGCCGCCGCTTTGGCTATCGACGCCTTCATGTACTGCTCAGGCGCGAGGGACACCTTGTGAACCACAAAAAGCTTTTCCGGCTCTATCGGGAGGAGAAGCTCACCGTGCGCAAGCGCGGCGGGCGGAAGCGAGCGATAGGCACACGAGCACCGATGCTGATCCCGCTTGCCGCCAATGATCGCTGGTCACTGGACTTCGTGTCGGATCAACTCACCGATGGACGCAGGTTCCGGGTGCTTACGGTCGTCGACGAT
This sequence comes from Rhizobium sp. P1_E1, assembly GCF_056406015.1. Classification (NCBI taxonomy): domain Bacteria; kingdom Pseudomonadati; phylum Pseudomonadota; class Alphaproteobacteria; order Hyphomicrobiales; family Rhizobiaceae; genus Rhizobium; species Rhizobium sp. P1_E1. The sequence goes on from NZ_JBFUAY010000422.1 coordinate 1,047, forward strand.
TGTACCAGGGAATGCCTGGGCCTCATCGCCGATACGTCCCTTTCCGGCCTGCGGGTTGCCCGTGAGCTGGACCGGATCATCGAGGGACGAGGCAAGCCGAAGATGATCGTCAGCGACAACGGCAGCGAGTTCACCAGCAACAAGATCCTGCAATGGACGGATCGGACCAAGGTGGAATGGCACTACATCGCACCGGGCAAACCGATCCAGAACGCCTTCATCGAAAGCTTCAATGGGCGGCTGCGAGACGAGTTCCTGAATGAAACGCTCTTCTCGTCACTGACCCATGTTCGATCAGCGCTTTCAAACTGGCGCAGCGATTACAACGATCATCGACCGCACTCTGGACTCGGCTGGATGACACCTGCCGAGTTCGCTCAGACAATCAACCCGCGACGTGATGCGGCGCTACGCAGCCGGAACGGCTCCGCACCGCTTCACGCCGCTACCGCCCAGAATACAGCAACCCAAAACCGCTGGAGCGAACTCAAAACTGGATAAAACTTGGGGGCAAGGTCATCTGCTATCTTCTGACCATCGAAGCGATGCTCCTCTTACTCGCGAAGCTTCGTGTCTCAGGTGAACCTATTCCTCCGCCCAAGGGGCGCTTGACGGAACAGCGGACTCCCCCCAGCCGCTGTTCAATTAGAAAAGCCTGCCGCACCTCCTCCTGCGGCAGGCTTTCGCGTTTTCCGAGACGATCAAGCTCTCAGCTCAGGCGCTCAATTAGATGTGCGGAAAATTGAGTTTTGGCATGTTGGTCTTACCGCGGCCCCGGTGCGGATCAGCTCTTCGAGATCGAGTGGCTTGCCCTTGGTCACAAGTTTCTCGGCTTTCGCATTCGCCGCCTTCTCGAGCGCGCAGAGGGCAGTCTGTGCTCCCCAACATTCGCAGCCGAAAAGCTCTGCCGATGGGCGACATGCGGTTAACCAGAAAATTTGCGACAGGCCGAAATTCTGATTGAGTTCTGCGAAGGAGATTGAGTTCAAGAGCAATCGCTGATCCCCGAACTTGGTTCCTAATGCAAGCCAGACGAACCGTTTATCTTCCAAGATCCATCTGATGGACAAGCGACACCATTGAACCGAGTCACGCCCTCGAGACTTTGCTTGCTTGTGACGAAGTCGCGGCATCCATTTGGATTGTTTGTACCCGGCCGGACCTGCTCGATCACCC
>NZ_JBFUAY010000423.1:0-2200 GCF_056406015.1 Rhizobium sp. P1_E1
GTTCATCGGATTGGGGCCGGATGTCTGCTTGACGCCGTCCTTGTCATACCCGACGGCGTCGAGCGTCTCAGTGACCACGGTGTCGCCGTCGGCGATACGCAGGGCCGGCGGAAGAGAGCCGATGACATTGTGAAAGATCGTCKGAATGAAGCGGTGAGTGGTCATGAGAATATGGCTCTCGCTCGTTTCGAATATCATGAGCCTGCGGCTGAACTGCCCGGCGGAGAGAGTTCGAGACTAGATCAGAGATTGCCTGCAATGCCAATATCCGCAGCATCGCCCGAAAATGCAGTTCGGCCGCAATGCCGGCGGCCGATAGCAGGTTGTCAAATCAGCCTATCTCCAAGCACCGGGCAGGATTCGCCGCGGATTTCTCATCCCAACAGGAGATGATCACGCCTCGACCAAAGTCGAGGCGTGATCAGACATTCAGAATTTGAAGCTCGTGCCGACCGTCACCTTTTGCTGATTAACCTCGAAATCGCCGAGCGCCGAGCCGAAATCCTTGCGTCCGAAATCGTCATAGCGATATTCAGCGCGCATCATAATATTGTCGGTCAGGGCGCGTTCCACACCGCCACCGGCGGTCCAGCCAATCAGAATGTCGTCCTTCTTGCCAATTCCAGGCACGTCGACTTCTCCGCCAGCGGCCGCCAAACCCCCGGTTCCATAGATCAGCGTACGGTCCAAGGCATATCCCACACGTCCACGCGCCGAGCCATCCCATTTGAGGGAAACGTCACTCCCATCCTTCCAGTTGTAGTTGAAGTCATTCTCGATACCGAAGACGAAAGGGCCGTGCTGGAAATTATATCCGCCGTAGATACCCGTCGAACCTCCATCAAGATTCTGCTCGGAGCCGTCGAGGTAGCTCGCATGTGTCGAGGTGTATCCGCCTTGAAGCCCGAGATAAAATCCCGACCAGTCGAAGGCCGCCTGGGTCTGTCCCTGTTGAACGTAAGCAGGATCCTGAACCACGGCATCGGCGGCAAAGGCCGGCACCGCCGAGAAAGCCACAGCGGCCAGCGCGATTATCTTTGTGTACATTAAAGTGCCTCGTCATTTCGATGATTGGAGAAGGCTTCAGCAAACCGGCAAGTCGGCTGGGACCGATTCATTATGCTGCGGTTCGGTGTTGCGGTTTGCACTTTATTGTTGAGATATGTTGCGACCTTGGGCGTCCTTGAGACGGCGCATCGCACTTGGGAAAGTCAACCTGACCAGGTGGCCGAAAGGCCTGCCGCCCGCGTGAGGATGACGAGGCGCTAGGCAGAGATATTGGAACAACGAAAATAGTTGATTGCTAGTCTCATCTTTAGTACCGAGCTATCACCCGGTTAAAGGATGTCACGTGGCTATGCTCCCCCCGACGCAAGATCCGCCTCGAACGGCTGAAACTTTTGTCGCCGAAAATATAGGTCTTTTGATAGAGGGGAACGAGATTCTCCGCGATGTAAGTCTCAAATTTCCGGCAGGAGAAGTTGTGGCACTGGTCGGCCACAACGGCTCCGGTAAATCCAGTCTTCTCAAGATGTTGGCTCGCCAGCTTGTGCCGAGCGCTGGATCGATCTCTTACGGCAACCGGGATCTTAGGACGTATGGTGAACGCGTCTTCGCTCGTTCGGTCGCATATCTGCCCCAGGATGTCACGACCGGATCGGAAATGACAGTCCGCGAGCTTGTGGGATGCGGTCGCTATCCGTGGCACGGGGCGCTCGGCCGCTTCACCAAGAACGATGAAGGGAAAGTCGAGGAAGCCCTCCGAGCAACGCATATCGAGAAGTTCGCCGACCGTATCGTCGGAACATTGTCAGGCGGTGAGCGGCAACGTGCCTGGATCGCGATGCTGATCGCTCAGGATGCTCGCTGCCTGTTGCTCGACGAACCGACAGCGGCACTCGATGTTGCGCATCAGATTGAGGTGCTCTCCCTTGTGCGACGCTTGGCGCACGAGCTTGGAAGCAGTGTCGTCATCGTTCTCCACGACATCAACATGGCCGCTCGCTTCTGCGATCGGATCCATGCATTGAAACGCGGTCGCGTTGTTGCCAGCGGAACGCCGAGCGCGATCCTTGCGCCAAACACGCTGCAAGAGATCTATGGGATCGACATGGATGTGATCTCCGCGCCCAACCTGCCTTATCCGCTCGCCTATGTTTGCTGAGGCTAGGCGTGCAATGGGTGTTACGCGGCGCTCCCT
>NZ_JBFUAY010000424.1:0-2191 GCF_056406015.1 Rhizobium sp. P1_E1
GGGGCGCGCACCATCTGCATGGCCTGGTTGCCGGAAAGTGCGCCGAGCGCATTGACGAAATCCTCCTGGTGAATGAGCCGCCACAACCGGTCCGCCCCCATTTCGGCCAGCGTATGGCGCAGCGCCACCGAGCCTCTGAGCCGCCGCACGTCATCGGCCGAGTACGGTCTCTCGATGCCGTCGAAGCGGCCTACTGATGCGTTTGGAACAAGCTTGTAAAAATCCGTCATGCTGCTTTCCTCACTAAAAAGCCCAACAAAGGTGCTGCATGACAAGATTGACAATATCAGCCGTTATGACCAGAAAAACCTTTGATTTCCTGCTCGGAAAGAGGTTAAGATGACGAGGATTGACAGAGTGGCGCTGTGAATTTGTAAAATTTTGTAAATACAGCGCTCCTTCCTTGTCAAAGGGTGTGACATGGCGGAACGAAAGATATTCGCAGGCCCGAAAGTCAGACGCATCCGCAATGCGCTGGCGCTGACGCAGACCGCCATGGCCGAGGCGCTTGAAATATCGCCGTCCTACCTGAACCTGATCGAGCGCAACCAGCGGCCGCTGACGGTGCAGCTCCTTCTCAAGCTTGCAAGCGTCTATAGGGTCGATCTGGAGGAGTTGCGGGGGCAGACCGGCGGCAATCTCGACCAGCTCAAGGAGATCTTTGCCGATCCGCTGCTGTCGGGTGAGTTGCCGGGTGACCAGGAACTGGTGGAGGTGGCCGAGGCAGCACCCAATGCCGCGAGCGGCATGATCAAGCTCTACCGCGCCTATCGCGAGCAGGCGGCAAGGCTGTCCGATCTGACGGCGCTGATGGCCGCCGAAGGGCATGCGCCGGTCGCTGCCGGCCGGTTGCCGCTGGACGAGGTGCGCGAGGCGCTGGAGCGCAGGTCCGGCTATTTCGGACGGATCGAGACGGCCGCGGAAGCCTTTGCCGCAACGCTGCCCTGGGGCGTCGATCTTGCCGCCGGGCTGAAGGATTGGCTGCGCTCCGAGCGCGGCATCGCGGTGCGTGTCCTGCCGGTCCATGTGATGCCGGATCTGCGCCGCCGTTTCGATCGGCATTCGATGCGGCTTTTCATCTCGGAGCGCCTGTCACAGGCCGACCGTGCGCATGAGATATCAATCGAGGCCGCGACTCTCGCTTTGCTGCCGGCAATCGATGCCGAGCTCGCCGATCTCTCGCTCTCCTCCGCCGAGGCGCGCCGCATCGCCCGCTTCGAGCTTGCCCGCATCGCCGCGCTGGCGCTCACAATGCCCTATGAAGCTTTTCTGTCGGCGGCCAAGGCTACGCGCTACGATATCGATATTCTGCGTGCGCGCTTCGGCGTCTCCTTCGGCCACGCCGCCGCGCGCCTTGCCATGCTGCAGCGGCCCGGGGCGGCCGCCATTCCCTTCTTCCTGATCGAAATCGATGCCGCTGGCCACCGGCTGCGCAGGGCAGGAGCCCAGGGCTTTCCGCAGGCCCGTTTCGGCGGCGGCTGTCCGAAGCTCAATATCCACGCCGCTTTCCTGCAGCCGGGCCAGATCCTCGCCGAAACGGTGGTCATGCCGGACGGCGCATCCTTCCTGACGGTCGCCCGCACCCTGGAGGGACCGAGCGTCGAATTCGGCGAAAGGGTCAGGCGCACAGCAATCCTGATCGGCTGCGACGCTGCCCTTGGCGAGGGTGTGGTCTATGGGCAGGCGATGGCGCTCGATCCGGTCGCCATCGGTCCGGCCTGTCGCCTTTGCGAGCGGCGCGGCTGCCTTTCCCGGGCCGAGCCGCCGGTGACGAGACCGCTCGGGCTCGACGAGATGGTGGCGGGGCTCAGCGCCTTCGACTTCCAGTGATTGTGAAATCATTGAGGGCCTAGGATTTTGCGCTTGTGGGCTGTGAAATTCCTTCTTAGTCTGCGTGGAAAACCAGAGGGAAAAGATGTCCGGGGGTGCGGAATCTTTGAACAAACAGGAGAAGTTATGAGGTCAACCATCCTATGCGTGACGGCCGCCGCCGTTACCGCACTCCTTGCTGCCGCTCCGGCCTTTGCCCAGGAGCGTGTGGTCAACGTCTACAACTGGTCGGATTATATCGACAGTTCCATCCTCGAGGATTTCACCAAGGAAACCGGCATCAAGGTCGTCTACGACACCTTCGATTCCAACGAGACGCTGGAAACCAAGCTCTTGGCCGGCGGTTCGGGGTATGACGTCG
>NZ_JBFUAY010000425.1:0-2172 GCF_056406015.1 Rhizobium sp. P1_E1
GAAGGTATCGGCGTTATCCAGCAGCCCGGCGTCGACTGGCGTCGTTGAAAGCACGGTGGCGTAGTGAATCTTCCGCATCTGATCACAGAGAACCCGGATGCTCGCATCCATCTGCTGCCCGACGAGCCGGGACGCCATCTCCAAATTTCGATTGTAGTGCACGCAGGCTTCGGGAATGACACAGATGCAGGTCATCTTGGGGGCCCCTATCTCAGGAGAGTATTCCACTGGTCTGGATGGAGGTCGGTGTCGAACTTCTTCACTTTCAGTTGTGAGCTGGGAACGGCAGTCAGTGCACGCTCGACGGCGTCCACGATGCGCATGGAGTTCTTCCCGTCCCGGAAGGGGTCGTACGGATTAGTGCACCGGCGCGCGAACGCCTGGTACTCATCTGACAGGGCGCGGCCGATCGCGGCCTCGATCTCGGGCGCGTTGCAGGGCACGTGCTGCACGGAGTCGGCAGCCAGCCGGTTCTTCTGCCGTTGTCCCACGTTCACGGCCGGCACGCCAAAGGAGGCCGCCTCCACCACGCCGCTTGAGGAGTTGCCCACCACCAGCCTTGATGCGCCCAGCACGGCCAGGTAATAGCGGCTGCCAAAATGCTCCACGAGGCGGGCATTCGGGCGCGCCGCGACAAACTGCCGCAGCGCCGACAGCACCGCATCCCCACCGAGTTCCACGCCGGGCGCCGTGAAGACGATCTGGTGGTCGGGGAACCGCGACAGCGCCTCCAGGTAGGAGCCGACCTGCGCCTCTACCGGAACCTGCGTGTCGAGCGTGGATGGATGGAAGGTAGCCAGCAGAGTGTCCCTGGCCAGATCCATACCGAAGCGCTCACGGACCTCATCGGCGGTGGCGATGTCGCCCGAATGGATCGCGTCGAGCCCGCATTCGCCGACCACGCTGATTCGCCAGTCTTCTTCACCCATCCTGCTGATGTTATGCGCGTACGCGTCGGCGGCAGCGAAGTGGAGGCAGGAGAGCTTCGTGTGCGAGTGCCGGACCGCATCGTCGATCACCCCCTCGGTCACTTCGCCGCCACTGATGTGCGCAAGCGGTACGCCATGGAGGAACGCCGGCAACGTGACGCCCCAGAGATCCCAACGGTCGCCGAGGAACAGGAGAAGCTCGCACGCGTTAGCTTCGAACCAGCGCGATGCGGCCAGCTGTGTTTCAGCGATGGTCCGGGCCTGGTCGTGCGCAGAAGAGATGTCTTCCTGCATGACCGCGAAGCGGGTCATGCGCACAGTGGCATGGCCGCCGAACTCCCGCTCCACGTCCTGCACCGTTTCGCCGCGCGAGCGCAGGAAATGGGAACCTGCAACCAGGAGGTCCACGCCGAACCGTTCGGCGCTGAGGTTGATGACCCGCTTCAGGAGCCCGAAGTCCGATCGGGCGGTGGTCAGGATGGCAATCTTCATTACGAGAGACACGACAGGACTACGCCCGCCRCAGCCTTCATCTGCCGTTCGCCGTAGCGGCCGTCGCACGGGATGCTCAGGCCGGTGTCCGAGAGGGGGTGACCCTCCTCCTGCCAGCTCGTATCCCAATGGACGGGAAAAAAATAGCGGTGGCGCGCCAGTTCGACCCGCACTTTGTCGCGGTGCACCTTCGTCGGAAACCTGCAGAGGAAGTAGGGGGATGGCGCGTCGGCAGTGCTGAAGCAGTGGCAGGCGTCACGCAGCGATGCGGATAGCACTTCCATGTTGCTGCGGGTGCGGGTTATCGCGTCATCCATCGCGACAGTGTGAAGAAGTTCACGCGAAAGAAAACTTCCCCGATGATCGGCCGGCGATGACGCGTCGAGGATCGCCTCCGCCATGCGAGTCCAGCGGAGGTTCTCGTCGTCCGGGAAGTCCTGGAGGGCCGAGAATCCGCGGGAAAGCAGCCCCGCCGCCCGGTAGGCGACGAAATCGTCGCGCACCGCTCCCGTCGCCTCCACCGCGGGCCGGTGCCTCGAGGCGACGAATCCGCCGTCCGGGAACGGGCCTGACTTGCGCAGGCTGGCGAACACATACTCCGAAGCCACAGCGATCGCCTCGAGGCTTTCCGGTGCGAACAACATGTGCGTGACGTCTGAGAGGATCGTGGCTCCGGATGCCTGGGCGGCCTCCAGCAGCCGGTGGTTCGCACGCCCGAAGTAGTGCATCACCACGACGCAAGTGCCGGGAC
>NZ_JBFUAY010000426.1:0-2156 GCF_056406015.1 Rhizobium sp. P1_E1
GCAGGGTATTTCTGGCCCCAGTAGCCTTCCTCGAAGGCCTCCAGTGCCTTCAGGCCCGCCTCGGCATCTCTGGCACGGTAGATGGCTCTCAGCGCCGGCATGACGGGCTTTCTATCCTTGTAGGAAACGAACTCCAAGGAATGCCGGATCAGGTGGACAATGCAAGTCTGCACGATCGTTTGGGGAAAGACGGCAGTGATGGCTTCGGGAAAGCCCTTCAGGCCATCGACCACAGCGATCAGGATGTCCTGGCAGCCACGGCTCTTCAGTTCGTTCATCACCCGCAGCCAGAACTTTGCCCCTTCCGTCTGCTCGATCCATAGCCCGAGGATTTCCTTGGTGCCGTCCGCAAGAATAGCGAGTGCGACATAGACGGCCTTGTTGCGAACGAAACCTTCGTCCCGGATTTTGACCCGGATGGCGTCGAAGAACACAAGGGGATAGCACAGCTCAAGCGGACGATTCTGCCACTCACCAACGGCCTCCAGAACGGTATCGGTCACCGCCGAGATCAGGTCTGGCGAGACTTCGATGCCGTAGATTTCTTCGAGATGACCCTGGATCTCCCGCACCGTCATGCCGCGGGCGTACATGGAGATGATCTTGTCGTCGAAATCGGGAAAGCGGCGCTGGTATTTGGCGATCAGCTTCGGGTCGAACGTGCCGGCCCGGTCGCGCGGAATGGCCAGCGTCATTTTCGACGTTCCTGTCAAAACTGTCTTCCTCGAGGAGCCATTGCGCCGGTTGGCACAGGTCCCCTCGCTACGCTCAACATCGAGATGCTCGTCTAGCTCGGCATTGAGAATGCGCTCCGAAAGCGCCCTCTTCAGGTCATCCAGCAAGCCGTCCTTGCCGAAAACYTCGGACGGATCACGTCCCGCAAGAAGCTGGTCCAGAAGTTCTTTTTCGATAGCCATGTGATGATTCTCTCCTTTTCATCATCATGGCCCCCCGCACAGAATTCCTGACAGTCCCTGCTTGAAAGCGGCAACCAGCTTCTCCAACCGCTCAATCCGCTCATCCTTGCGGACTTCACGCGCTTGCGCCGTGATCAGCATCGCCTTTAGCGCAGCAATATCGTCGGGAAGATCAGCGGCGTCCAACATACTCGAAGCCTATCAAACTCAGCTTCGCTTCGCCGGAAGAATCCACTGTCCGAGTCATCGTGCCGCATCTATTCGATGGCATCCGGCGCTCTCGTCTCCACGGAACGGACCCGACGCCAATCGAGACCTGCAAACAGAGCCTCGAACTGAGCATGGCCCAAGGTCATCAAACCGTCCCTGACGCCCGGCCAAGTGAACGTGTGCTCCTCCAACCGCTTATAGGCCATCACCAGACCGCTGCCATCCCAGTAGATCAGCTTCAACCGGTCCGCTTTGCGCGAACGGAATACGAAGACCGTTCCGGTGAACGGGTCCTTGTGCAACTCGTTTTTGACCCTCGCCGCTAATCCATCGTGGCCCTTGCGAAAATCGACCGGCTTGGTGGCAACCATGATCCGCACGGTTCGATGGAAAAATCATGCCGGAACCGCGCAGGCACGYGCGACAGCGGCGATGCGGCGGCAGACGCACCTTCTACTAGACGGATAGTGACGGAGCCAACGATGACCCAGCGCGACTGACCGTTTGGTCGGCGGTTCCGATACGGGCGGATCGACGATCACCGATGCGAACTCCACCGGGTCTTCGGGTGCGGGCAGAACCAGCTTGCCCTGCCGTGCCATCGTGCGCCAAGTCGAAAGGCGGTTCGCCCGCAATCCATAGCGCTCTGCAATCTCATTCACCATCGCGCCCGGTCTCAAGCTTTCCGAAACGATCCGCGCCTTAACCTCATCGGGCCATTGCCGGTGAACCTCACGTCCAGACCTCCTGGTTGTGAGAACCTCCAATGTAGTCTCCATGGAGAAACTCCCTTCGCTCATCCATGGAAAGCCGATCACAGTTTAGGAAGGCGAGGACAACGTGGGAATGGAACACCGGTTACGAAAAGGCCGCTCTGAAGTCAATCAGATTGCCGAACTCCTCGAGCTCGACAGGACCAAGCGTTCGCGCGCCTGATCGTCATGTGGTCAGCTCGTAACGGCGGGCGGCGAGAATGATCTGACGGACATTCTTCCGGTCGGTAGGACTCTAAATACGTCCTCCCAGCGA
>NZ_JBFUAY010000427.1:0-2150 GCF_056406015.1 Rhizobium sp. P1_E1
GGCTTTACACCTTTGCAGCTGCTTCTTTTGGCGCGCTTGATCCAAAAACCTTGTCTTCGATCGGAAACTTCCGAAGCCCCAGTTTCTGGAATGCCGTCAGTGAGATGAAGGTCGGCACGACGAGCGCATAGCGCCGCCACAGCCGTCGCGGCTCGCATAAAAGACGAAACGCCCATTCGAAGCCGCTTCTTTGAATGAACCTTGGAGCCTGCCGCTTGAGGCCGGCGTGGAAATCGAATGCGGCTCCGACACCGATGAGCATCGATGCTTCCAGACTATCGCGCATGCGCGCCATCCAGAGTTCCTGCTTGGGACTGCTCAGCCCGACCCAGATGATATCGGCGCCCGACCGATTGAGCCGGTCAGCAATATCCGTTTCCTCCCGCGTCGACAGCTTGCGAAAAGGCGGCGCATAGGAGCCGACGATCCGTGCTTGCGGAAATTTTGCGAGAAGGCGCGCCTGCAGTTGCTCGAGCGTTTCGGCCGTTGCGCCATAAAGGAAGTGGCGCAAGCCCTTGGAGCTGCCGGCATCGAAAACGGATAACATGAGATCCGGTCCATAGACCCTGTCGCTTTCCACATGGCCAGCATGTCTCAGCGCCCAAACAAGCGGCATGCCRTCAGGGGTTACGAGGAACGCCCGGTTATGTATCGACCGGAGCTCGGGATCATCTTGGCAGCGGACGATGCCGTGTGCGTCGCGAACGCACACATATTCCTTCCTGCCGTCTTCGATCGCTGTTTGAATATATCCAGTCGCGCTTTTGAGATTGACTGCCGAAATGCGAACACCAAGGACATTCGCCCATCCTAAGGAGCCCTTTGGATGAAGAGCTGAAGTTTGGCTGCTGCCCGCTGTTTGCTTTCCCATGACCTACGCTTTCGCGATCGAAACTGTCATCAGAATATCCCGGCAGGCCGATTGCCTCCATACTTGCTGCTCCAGCTATTGGACGTAGAAGAGATTTCATATTTACGTCTTATGCCGCGATGACGTACAATATTCGAAGTAAGTCTATGTACCCCACCGCTTACCATTTTGCTCTTTTTGATGACCGTTGGCCCGAAATAGCGCTTCGACCCGCGCAGAGCCGCAGAAGCTATTCACTCTAGCGCGATCAAAGCTAGTGAGGTTTGAGCGCGAACAAAGCCGGGGGAGAGACATGGTCAACCCAATAGGCGAGATGAAGGCCCCCGGCTGGCGAGCGTTCAGGGATGTCCGACAGAACCAACCAGCTGCGGAAAGATCTAAGTTCCAACGGCTATGTGCCATATAGTCATCAGGGAATTCCTGCCCCCTGAGCAGGCGGAACGCTTGAGGCTAGCAGGATTTTCGAACGGATCTGGCCGCGGCTTCACCTGGACGGTCAAAGGGCCTTCACCTTGACGCGATCGATCATTCGACGGCTCGGCAGGCTCCCTACCGCGTTGCAGTTTTCATGACCTTTGGCCCGTCTGATGCGTGGCCCATCCCTCTGCCGAGGAAGGCTGCAATCGCCATCTTTAAGTTCGCGGAACGCTCAGTGCAGAGGTGCTGAGAGAGCTCGCTGCCAATAATGCCCAGCCCATTATCGGGAAACCTGCCCCACCCTACCAGATCTCTCGCTCGGGATACGAGTTGGGCAAGGGTTGGAATTTCGCTTTGAAATCGGCTCGCCACGCTCATCTCGTCACCGTTCCTGCCTGCGGCGGTGACCAACAGCGCGTGCACGCCATGATTGAAGGGTGTTATAAGTCGCCATAGCTGCGGACTTGATCGCCGCAGAACACCGCTCGTCGCGGCGCCTTTTGTTACTCGGGCGGCGCGACTACGCTTCCGGTGTCCTCTCCAGCCTTCTGAAGATCTCCTAGACTGCCAAATTCTCCCCAACGCATGATCTGCGGATGTATCCTGAAGCTCTTGTCGTTCAAGTTGCCGCTGTAGCGGTTGCGCGCGAATTGCACAAATCCAAGCCCAAGATCGGGAGCGTTGACATACGCTACAACGCCGCTGTCACCGTCAACCGATACAACATTCTCCTCAATGCGATTAGGGCGTGCCCATGGCGGACGCCAACCCCTACCGGTACCGTCATCAACGCGAAAAGCCGCGCCGGATCCGTGTGTGATGACGTTTCCCGCCACCAGGTTGCTCCAACCGCCGTTGATAC
>NZ_JBFUAY010000428.1:0-2136 GCF_056406015.1 Rhizobium sp. P1_E1
GGAGCGGTTTCTGGAGGCTTCGACCCATTCGATGCTGGTGACCGCGGCATCCGGCAGCGGCGACGGATCGATGTCGTAGACATAGCCGCTGAGCATGTCGGCGGCGCGTTCCGTCGCCTTTATCTTCGCCTCGGTTTCCGCGACCGCCTTGGAGATTGCTTCGATGCGGGCGCGAAACATGTGGGCGAGCACATCGCGGCCGGACTGTTTTTCGAGCCGTTCGAGATGCAGTCCGACGCGCGAGGCGTGGCGCTCCAGCTCGCTCTTGCTGAAACGCGCCTTGCGCAGTTCTTCGGAAAGGCTGTCCTGCATGACGGCGACAGGATCGAAACTTCCCGGTGCGCGCTCGTCGAGCACTGCATCGGTGACGAGTTTCTCGATCATCACGAGCGCCTGCAGCTCAGCTGCATCGGCGAATTCGACGTCGTAGCCGGTATCGTCGTAGACCTTGCGCCGGACCGGATCGAGAAGCAGCCCATAGGCTTTCTGCAGATTGGCAAAGGCTTCCGAATCACCACCCGAATCGGGGTGGGCAACCTTCGCCAGGCGCCGATAGGCGGCCTTCAATTGCGCCTCGTCCGCATCGCGTTCAACGCCGAGAATATCGTATGGATCCGTCACGCCTGCTCCCTTGCTCCCCGCATGTTGCGGGCAGTCTAGGTCTTCTTCTGCATCAGAAGGGCGAAGTTTAGACCGAAACGAGGAATGACGTCCATGGCCAGAGATGGCGATGGTTTATGCCGATGCTTCGCCAAATCCTCGATTGTTTAATGTTTTCAATTCGTTGTTCGAAGATCAGTCTGTGGTGATCGAAGCGAGATAACATCTGGCTTCGCCATCGATTTCCAGCACAGTTGCGGCCGTGTCCTCGATCAGCAGCGCATCGCCGGCCGCAAGAGCGCCGGTCTCGCCGTCCCGCCGGAATGACAATGCGCCGAAATGGCAGAAGAACAGGCATGTCGAGGGCCGCAGCGGCACGGTCTTGCTGCCATCGACGTCGATGCGGATCAGCGTGTGGGCGAGCCCGACACGGCGTGTCATGACGTTGAGATCGGTGATTGATCCATCCTGGAGCCTGGCCGTGACGGGGACATCCGCGGGGAAGGCTAGCGGATCGCTTGCCGTTGTCAGCGGCACTGGCGCGCTGCCTGCGACATCGAGCACCATGCCGTTGCCATTGAGGATCGCCAGCGTGCGGTCGATGCCGGGAAAGATCGAAAACGGGCCGTCCTCTGCGACCGTCGCCATGCTGATGCGCCAGTCGAAGTCGTTGATCGAAGCGTCAGCTGGAAAGACGGCGATCTCCACCGTCTCTCCCTTGCCGTTTTTCCAGGGCATGCGTTTGTGATCGCCGGCGCGCAGGATCCTCACCGGGTTCRGTTCCCGAGAATGCCGGGCAGGCGCAGGCCCTTTTCCTTGGCGCAGTCGATGGCGATCTCGTAGCCGGCATCGGCGTGGCGCATGACGCCAGTCGCCGGATCGTTCCAGAGCACACGCTCGAGACGCCTTGCAGCATCGTCCGTGCCGTCGGCGCAAATGACCATGCCGGAGTGCTGCGAGAAGCCCATGCCGACGCCGCCGCCATGATGCAGCGACACCCAGGTCGCACCCGATGCCGTGTTGAGCAGGGCATTGAGCAGCGGCCAATCGGAGACAGCGTCAGAACCGTCCTTCATCGCTTCGGTCTCGCGGTTCGGCGAGGCGACGGAGCCGGAGTCCAGATGGTCGCGGCCGATGACGATCGGGGCGGAGAGTTCGCCTGTTCTCACCATCTCGTTGAACGCGAGGCCGAGCTTGTGGCGGTCGCCGAGACCTACCCAGCAGATGCGTGCCGGCAGACCCTGGAAGGCAATGCGCTCCCTGGCCATGTCGAGCCAGTTGTGCAGGTGCTTGTTGTCAGGCAGCAGCTCCTTCACCTTGGCATCGGTCTTGTAGATATCCTCCGGATCGCCGGAAAGGGCCGCCCAGCGGAAGGGGCCGATGCCGCGGCAAAACAGCGGGCGGATATAGGCCGGCACGAAGCCCGGGAAGGCGAAGGCGTTTTCGAGGCCTTCGTCCAGCGCCACCTGGCGGATATTGTTGCCGTAATCGAGGGTCGGAATACCGGCCTTCCAGAAGGCGATCATCGCTTCGACG
>NZ_JBFUAY010000429.1:0-2134 GCF_056406015.1 Rhizobium sp. P1_E1
CCACAAGTCTAGGCAACCAACTATCCCGTCCTGCGATTGCTATCGCCATCGACCCGAAGCAGCGCCATAAGCGCCGGGCCAAGTGAAAATTCGCCACGTGCTGCCTTGCGTGTCAGGTCCCGCAGATATCCTCCCGGCGAATTGATATGCCCAATTCGCTCAAGGATACAGGCGATCGCCGTGGCTGCATTCTCCGGCCCCATAACCTCACAGGCCTCCTGATAGGCTGACGGGCTGACACCGAGCATTGACCGGACGACGACCGCTGCACCCATCATTTCGCGCCAATTTCCGATCGTACCGCCCGGCCCATATATCGCGATCTCGGGGCAAGCCCGCATCACCATACCAAGCGGAAAATTCCGGATTGGCCCCCGCTTCGGCCGATCATCGTCCACCGCCTTTGCTTCCTGCGCGTTTTCGGAGCATGGTTCAAGTTCATTGGTGGATTCGGTATTTGAATTCTGTATGTGACGTTCATTGTGGTCACCATTGGTGCTATTATTTTCATCTTTTTGCTGCATTTCCAGGATGTTGATGGCCTCCTGCAGCAAGATCTCCATCTCGTCCAAGATTGAATTCACATCACCGAGCGTCGGAGAGCGCGGAATCCTGCCCACGAGACCGATGTAAATCGCTTCGATGTTTTCCCAGTTGCCTGACGCACCTTCCTCGATCGCGGCAGAAATGAGCTTTCGAACGTCGCGCCGGCATATCGTCAAATTTTCCTTCGCCCGGCGGAGGGCGAAACGATCTGCAACGACCTGTTGCGCCATCATGGCAAGCTCATCTGTTCGCATGAGCAACGGTGACAGATCAAAGCCGAATGCGCTATCGATCGCACCCGCCTTGTCCTTCCGGGGGTAGCGCTTTCCGTTCGGGCTGTCCTTCCGCACGATCAGTCCTGCCTCAACGAGAAGGGCCAGATGTCTGCGAAGGGTAGCGCCGGCGATACCGTGGGCTCGCAGCGTCAATTGCGCGTTGGACGGAAAAACGATGAGCTGCGCATCCTGGCGCAATTCCTTGTCTGGATGAAAGCTCAGGAGCGCGTCAAGGACGGCCAGGCTGCGATCCTGCAGCCCAAGCAGCTCCCTTGCTTCGGATGCGTCCCGAAAGACTTTCCATTTGTCCGCTGTCTTGCCCGGCTTGATTTTACTCGTCTCGATTTGCCGCTTCACCAGGGCAAGCGTCACCGGCCGCCGCCCAAAGGGCGTCGTCACACTTCCAATCTGCATTTTCTTCACCTTCAAAAAGGCAAAAGAAACCTGCTCACCAAATTACGGTGCCAAAGACTCTTGACTGGGATTCGGGGAAATGCGATTCTCTAGTTGTCACACATTGAGAGAGGCTTCCACGACGGCAACGTTTGGGGGCCTTTTTCTTTTACAGTTCGTCCTTTTTTCATCTCCAAACCCTGACAGCTGTCAGGGTTTCTCTTCTTCTCGCAGGCGGACAAAGCGCTCCGTTAGCGCTGGGAGTTCCGCCTCAACAAACTTCAAAAAGTCGACCCCGAGTGAACCCTCAGCCGAGATTCGAACCTCCTTCGAGGATATCAACAGGGCGCCAAGCTTCGTTCCGCTCTTGTCTGTAATCGGGCTTGGCTCTCTCCGACCAGTCGATACTGGCCTGATGGCGTTCAATGCACGCTGAAACCGTTGATCAGAGGTCTCAGCCGTCTCGCCCTTCCTAACCAGTACCGCCCGCAATGCATCGAGCGCTCCCGTGTCGCCAGCAACCGTCTTGGCAAGGTCGAGCCAACGTGGCCGCCCGATCTTCGGCGCCCGCCCAATGGCCTCGATGATATCCGCGGGAACGATCCTGTAGACATTCCGCATCCGAGCCAGTTCTGCGTCCTCGATCGAAAGCGCAGCGTAGATGTGCCGAGGCTTGATCCCCGCATCGTCCATTCGGGAGGCAAACAGCGCGCGCTCGATCCAGGTGAGGTCTTGGCGACCCGCGTTTTCAATGCCTTGTGCAAGAACCAGGTCGAGGTCGGAAATCTCGACTTCGAGAGCGCGAACAGGCCTGTCAAGCTGCCTAGCAGCGAGCCATCGTCGATGACCGTAGACGATCTGATAGCGACCTGGGGAGGAGGGGTGTTTGCGGACCTGGACGGGAACCTGTTGCCCCTCAG
>NZ_JBFUAY010000430.1:0-2131 GCF_056406015.1 Rhizobium sp. P1_E1
GAAGTTCACCGGCCAAACAGGTCGTCGCGGCAAAAAGATCGCTGCAAGACTTCTCATTGCCATCTCCTCCATTATCGCAACCGCTATACCCGCGGCAGCACGACTCGTCTTTTCGTCCGATTGCCGGAACCATCAGCCTATCGCAGTCCCGCCACCACAGAATGCCATCCTGTTCACCAAGCAGCCGGTACCCCATCCGAATGGAACAGCGTCGGTCTTTACGATCAACGGATTGGACACCTATGTCATTCCGGCGGGGGCCAACTCCTGCGTAGTTGCAGCTCCCCATGCCAATGACAATTACTGCTTCATTGCCCGCAACGACAACACAATCGACGGCGTCGGTTTCGCCCCCATTCAAAATCCGGGCGGTCTGACTGCCTGCCAGTAAGAGGCGAAACGCCTCGGCCAAACGGTTCACTCCCCGCGCTTACGCGAAGGTTGAGTCGGGGAGTGGATAACGACGGATTGAGATGCTCGCGCCRCATCACGAAAACCGATACGGAGGCCTGCGTCGGGACGATCTCGTGTTCGGCGGCACGYCCCCCTCACCCGCCGCCTCTCCTGTGCCTCGCGCGATCGACGGCAGGAGCTCTTCGAGTGCCATCTGAAGACATTTGCCGGCATTCTGCAGGCGATGCCTTGGTGACCTTAATCTAATGTTTGGTCAGGCAGGTCCGATGATGCCCCGATGGGCGCACTCACGTCGCAGATTGTTCGTGCTTGCCGACATCAGTGTTCCCTACTTGGGCAGGCGCGCACAAGCCTGATAAAATTGCTCGAAAATGCCAATGAAGTAGAAATCCCTCGTGCAAGATAGAGGCAAAGGGTCGATGATCGTGTGCCTGGCCGAGAGATCCGACCAAGCCGGGCATCCGCATGGATCTTTCATCGTCGACGCGAAATTGCGTTCAGGAAGTGCGGATCTATATAGTCTCGACTGCAATTATCCACCTGTTCGCGGCCGGTTAACCTGACGGCACCAATCAGCCGTCCCTGTAGTAATAGCTGTAGCCGTTGATCGCCGGGGCGCCGCCAAGATGGGCGTAGAGCACCTTTGAGCCCTCGGGGAAGAAGCCCTTTCGCGCAAGATCGATCATCCCCTGCATCGATTTTCCCTCATAAACAGGGTCGGTGATCATCGCCTCGGTGCGCGCCGCGAGTCGGATCGCCTCATTTGTCTCCTCCGAGGGCACTCCATAGGCGGGATAGGCATAGTCAGGGTTGATGACGATCTCGTCTTCACGTACGGACCGGCCAAGGTTCACGAGTTCTGAGGTCGCGTCGACGATCTTTCGCACCTGATCCCGGGTCTGCTGGAGTGTGCCCGAGGCATCAATACCAATGACCCTGTCAGCCCTGTCCATTGCGGCGAAGCCGACGATCATTCCGCCCTGGGTCGAACCGGTGACAACGCAGACGATGATGTAGTCGAAGGTGAAGCCTAGGTCCTTCTCCTGTGCCGCGACTTCCTCGGCGAAGCCGACATAGCCGAGGGCTCCGAACTTATGTACCGAAGCGCCAGCCGGGATCGCATAGGGCTTGCCGCCCGCGTCCTCCACCGACTGAATCGCGTCCTCCCAGCTCTTGCGGATGCCGATGTCGAACCCAGCGTCGACCAGCCGGCTGTCGGCGCCCATCAGTCTCGTCATCAATATATTGCCGACACGGTCATAGACCGCATCGTAGTGAGGTACCCATTTCTCCTGGATGACGACACATTTCATGCCGATCTTCGCGGCAGTCGCAGCCACCATGCGAGTATGGTTCGACTGGACTCCGCCGATCGACACCAGCGTATCCGCGCCGGAGGCGATCGCGTCGGGCACGATATATTCGAGCTTCCTGAGCTTATTGCCGCCCATCGCGAGGCCCGAATTGCAGTCGTCGCGCTTGGCATATATCTCGACCTTGCCGCCCAGCGCCGCAGTCAGCCGTGGCAAGTGCTCGATCGGAGTCGCGCCGAAGGTGAGCGGGTAGCGTTCGAATTTTTCCAACAATGACATCGATCAGGGCCTCCGTGCCGATTTGTGGCCGAAGGCTAGTCGATATCTTTTGAAAGGTGCTCTCTAATTTTGCTGCAAAATCTTTCTCAATTTAGATTATTTTTCGGTATTATACCCCACTTCTT
>NZ_JBFUAY010000431.1:0-2120 GCF_056406015.1 Rhizobium sp. P1_E1
GTAAAAACCTGGGTTTCGCGATTGCCGGTTTTGCGAAGCCACCAGATCCGACGGCAGCTTGCATGACGTCATAAGATCTCTGTGCCGGTGCGACAGCGTGCGCGCTCAATCCATCCAGAGTCACATCAAGAAGAGCCAGCCCGATTGGACGATCGAACGCTACCAGCCCGAGCCGATTTCACCGCTTCTTGGGAGCGGTTTGAGAAACTCATCTGCTGGATCATATTGGGAATGAATCAAGTCGCGCAGCGACCAAATCAGGAATGCTTTAAGGGCATTTCGCGGCTCAGTCGAAACGTCAACGTGGTCGCTTTCTCGGCAGCTATCTATCGGCCCACGGGGAGGTCGCCTACCTTGCCTCATGGAGAAATGTCGAGCAGTTTCGAACATGCCGAAGACGAAGATCGCACCAGACAATGCGGAAGAGATGCATTTCGTCACCATGACCTTCCGCGGCAAGAATGGTCTCGGAGGTGTAGAATAGTCCCCCGGCGATCTCTGACCAGAACCGGTCAGTTCCTACCGACCAAAGCGCGGCCTCCAGCCTATCAGCCGAGCTTGAGACGGTTCGGCGCATCGCCGAAATAAATATTGCGTTTGCTCCTTGGACTTCCACCTTCTTCCGGAAGCGCTTGGTATCGGTCCCTCTCCCACTGGTTCCGGACATCGACCCGCCATCCGAGCCGATCGCGAAAGACGGCGGCGCGTGCCCGAAACATTTCGTCGAAAGCACGTCGATCGGTCTCGAGCATGTCTTTGGTGAGTATCCGCAACATATCCATCCCTCCTGATGTGCTGACGTTTCACAACAGGAAGCCGACCGGGAGCAATCTGGATATTTCACCAGGTTGACCGGTGCTTCGCTTTGCCTTTCATTTTCGCTTAAATTTCCAAAGCTTGACCGATCCCAAGCTCTGTGGCTGCCAATTCAACGCACCCAAAGGAAGAATGGTCATGACCTACGACCCAGCGCGCGGCAAACGTATTCGAGAAGCGATTTCTCGGGGCAAGTTCCGGAAAGTACACGCTCTCGCGGCCGAACTGAATGTATCCGTCGCGGCCGTCTCGCGCTGGCAAAATGGCGGCCACACGTCCCTTGAAAGCGCCTGCGCGCTCGCCCGCCTTCTGGACGTCTCCCTCGACTAGCTGCTCCTTGGGCGAGGCGCCATAGATGGCCATAAGAACAGCACGATCTCCGCCACGGAGTTGCTGGCTGTTGGAGTAAACTTGATCGCCGGCTGCTGGAAGAAGTAGAATTTTTGTTATGGGTCATGGCGCTGCGCGGCCGGTCTGCGGCGGCCCAAAATTACGAATCCCAGACGCACCAGATCCGTTCGGAACTTTTCGCAGACGACGCAATATTTCTATGTCTTTCAGAAGCAAGCCGCATTTCCGTTGCTGCCGAGCCCTGATCCCATCCTCAGCGGCAGTCTCGGCTGCCAAAGCGTCGGCAATTACGCAACTTCGGGAGCGCAGATCAATTTCGGGTTGGACAGTCAGATCTATGCAGGTGCCCTCAGCACCAAACAGGTGTCGCTCTCCCAGCTGATCGCGCTCCTCGCGCTCAATTCCGCCACGCTATCGGTGGTCGGCAGCACCTCGGCGTTCCGACCGGTTACGCTCACCACGGCCGATGGTTCGCCGGACAATTGCACGACCTTGACACTCGACCCGCTCGGACTTTCGGCGCCGGCCAATCAAGCCGGRATTGCGATCGGAGGGTTTGGCATCAACGTGCCTTCCTATACGCCGTTGCCGCATCCCGAACTCTATTGTGGCGTCGTCGCCCTGAACAACAATCAGGCGATCATACTCTCGAGCTTCGTCGCTCCTGTCCCCAATGCCGTCATGAACTGCATACCGAAGCAAATCTTTTTCGTGAAGATGGGCTACCAGCCGGTCGGACGCACCGTTGCTTTTGACGAAAGCAACTCAGCCTGCTGCGATTTCACCACCGGCTACGAAACGTACACCGTGACCTACAATGCCAACGGGACCTTTTCGGCGACAGGAKGACCATAGACCCTACAAATCCAGAACATCACAGACGCTTGAGTAAGCCCTCAATCCGTGCAATCAGGAGAATAGCCATGTCACGCATCACAACGAAGTTCACCGGC
>NZ_JBFUAY010000432.1:0-2120 GCF_056406015.1 Rhizobium sp. P1_E1
GAAGAATACCGCCGCCGAGAATTGGTACTTGCTGTGCGGCAAATTTGTCTCGCCCGCTCAGATGGATGCCTGTGATCGGTTGATCCGGCGCTGCGGGATCGACTAGCAGCCCTTTCGCCGGATCGAAGTGAGGCGTTGCCAAATGTGTCAGCCAGTTTGCTTTTGCAGGCAGCCATTGCACCTTGAGTTGATCTTCCTGCATCGCGACGTTGAGGGCTGCCTGATCGTTGATACGGGAGACCGGTTGCCCGGACACCCGGTCTAGAACCGCTTCCCAGCGCGCCCAGACCGGGGAGGACGATCTGGCCGCCAGCAGACCCGCGTTAATATACCGGTGGGTGTCTATTCGCAACGATGATACCGGGTTCCGGGTATAATATGAGGCCATGTCACTTCGCCATTTCAACGTCGCGGCATTCGCCTGATAGCAAGGATGGTCGTGAGCGGCACCAACTAAGTCCGTCGTGTCTTGGTTCGCTCGGTACAACGAATGTAAAATGGCGTCAGCGTCGGCGAACCAGATGTCGGCGTCGACATGGATAATGAGGTCGGCTGTTGGAAACATGCGGGGGTAACGCGGCCGGCACAATTGCGATACCGCTGACGCGTTACCAATACTCGGGCCTCGCCACCAAACGGGGAGTTTCGGATAAACAAGCTGAACTGCCGCGCCAACTAGCATTTGCCGCTGCAGCGGGGTCAGACCGACATCGATCACAGTCAGGGGAATTTTTGGAAAAATTTGCTGCTCGCGCAAAGAACTGATCAGCGACTGCAGTAATGCGTAGAAACTGTTGTCTGCAGCCGTTACAATCATCGGACCGCTCATGAATCCGATCCATCGGCGCCGATCCGGACGCTTTCAATGAATGCGGAGACGAAAAGATTCCGTAGCCGCGGAGACCGTTCGCAGAGGGATACGATTTGCTTCCTCGAGTATTTGGTGAGAATTGTCTTTGAGAAGCTCCTCGGCATCAAATGCCGTTCAATGTCGTTTGTTACGAGACTGAGTATTGCCGACTCACTGATATCCTCCCTCAGCGGTGCTCCATGGCCAGTAGGAAGCACGCCCACCAGCTCTGCGCCTGGTTCTGATGACCAGCACAGAACGCGGTCCAAATAGATCGTTCCGCCAATTAAGTGAGCGCCGAAGCGAAGATATTCTAGGAACTCGGTCGTTGACGCAAATTCGTCGGCTGTATCGAGCAACACTATGGCGTCCCGACGAAATAGCATCCCGGCCAACAACGGGCTGTAGGGAGCAACTTCCCAGGGCAACGTAACGGACGACAGGCCAAACGTGTCACGCATGAAGCCGGCATCGACCGGTTGTTTGTCTGCATCGACGATTGCTTTGAAGTTGGATGTGCCGGTGACGATGACGTTGCCCGCTTCATTCTTCACGCCCACGTCGCAGAGCGTAATGGACGCAGACCAGAGCGTGCTGAGATGCGCGCCTACCATTGCATGGACAAAATCGGGGTCCACACTGTCCCACGGCCGCAGAAATGCGACAAAGCCGCAATCGAGATGCCGCACAATCGTAAAGAGCTGTGACCCAAGCGGTATTTCCCGGTCGAGGAATACGATTTGTTGATACTCCAATTCTTCCTCGACGGTTGCTCCAGGGTCGGAATCGCGCCATTGCACGGAGATGAGGTCCAATTGGTCGAAATCGTCCGGCAACAGACCAAATGGCTGGTGCGGTGTGGAGGAGATTTCGCCTGGAAGAAATACGAGCGCACATTTAGGCCTGGGTCTCGCGGAAACCGTTTTGGGGCTGGTAATCGAGGTCAAGACAGCCTCCAGGCGTGCAAGTTTTGTTTCATTCGTCCGTTCGAAGTCTTCGGCGGCTGCTTGTGCCCTTCCTGAGGCCTCTTGCCAGGCGTTCTCGTCTTCCCACAAAGTCGTCAGTGCCTCCGACCAAGTATGTGCACCGCAGTCCGCATCGATTAGCTTCCCACCACGTCCGAGCGCTTCGGGCAGGCCGCCGCGGCGGCTGGCGATCACAGGAATGCCGTTCGATTGTGCCTCGACTGCAACCCGACCGAAACCTTCGTCCCATTGGCTCGGCACAAGGAGCACGCGTGTAGCTCCGTAAAGGCCGCGCATGTCAATGC
>NZ_JBFUAY010000433.1:0-2116 GCF_056406015.1 Rhizobium sp. P1_E1
TCGAGACGTCCATAGCGCTGCGCACGGCCTCGATCATCGTCATTCTGGCCATGTCAGTACCCCGCCTTCTGCCGCTGGCGGCGGATATGCGGCGGCATCTCGGCATAGACGCCCTCGAAAATGTCGCGCACCGAAGGCCTGCCGCCGGCATGCAGCGTGCCATGCGCCTCTGCCTGGCGCTGCGCCTCGATCACCTCGTCCATGATTTCGGCTTCGGCCTGTACATGCCGCTCCTCCGACCATGCACCCTTGACGATCAGATGTTTCTTCAGTCGCAGCACGGGATCGCCGAGCGGCCAGACCTCCGATTCCGTCTTGGGTCGATAGGCACTCGGATCGTCGGAGGTCGAATGGGCGCCGACGCGATAGGTCACATATTCGATCAGCGTCGGGCCGAGATTGCGCCGCGCGCGATCCGCCGCCCAGCGGGCGACGGCATGGACGGCGAGATAGTCGTTTCCGTCGACACGCAGCGCCGGAATGCCGAAGCCGAGGCCGCGCGCCGCGAAGGTGCCGGAGCCGCCGCGGGCGATGCCCTGGAAGGTGGAGATCGCCCACTGATTGTTGACGATGTTGAGGATGACCGGCGCCTTGTAGGTCGAGGCGAAAACGAGCGCCGAGTGGAAATCCGATTCCGCCGTCGATCCGTCGCCGATCCAGGCCGCGGCAATGCGGCTGTCGTTCTTGATCGCCGAGGCCATCGCCCAGCCGACGGCCTGCACATATTGGGTGGCGAGATTGCCCGAGATGGTGAAGAAGCCATGTTCCTTGGAGGAATACATGATCGGCAATTGCCGGCCGCGCAGGGGATCGCTCTCGTTCGAGTAGATCTGGTTCATCATCTCGACCATCGGATAGTCGTCGGCAATCAGCAGACCTGCCTGGCGATAGGTCGGGAAATTCATGTCTCCCTTCTCGAGCGCCTTGCGAAAGGCGCAGCTGACGGCCTCTTCACCGAGATGCTGCATGTAGAAGGAGGTCTTGCCCTGCCGCTGCGCCATCAGCATGCGGGCGTCGAAGGCGCGCAGCTTCATCATGTTGCGAAGCCCGGTCAGCAACTCCTCATTGGAGAGCGACCCTGCCCAGGGACCGACCGCCTCGCCTTCGCGATTCAAAACACGGATGATGGAATAGGCGAGGTCGCGGATATCTTCGGATGCGACATCCACCTCCGGCCGTGGCACCGAACCGGCCTTGGCAATCTTGACGTTGGAAAAATCGGGCTGACCGCCGGGGCGAACGGCGGGTTCGGGAACATGCAGGCTCAACCGAGCGGAATCCACCATGCTTTTTCTTTCCTCCCTTTGCCGGCCTTGCTCCTCTCCTCCAGAAGCAGGGCCGGATGTGGTTCTTATAGGTTGCGGGCGATCACCATGCGCTGCACGTCGCTCGTTCCTTCATAGATCTGGCAGATGCGTACATCGCGATAGATGCGCTCAACCGGATAGTCAGCCATGTAGCCATAACCGCCATGGATCTGGATCGCATCGGAGCAGACGCGCTCGGCCATCTCGGAGGCAAAGAGCTTCGCCATCGAGGCTTCCGACAGGCAGGGCAGCCCRGCCTCCCTGAGCGAGGCGGCATGAAAAACAAGTTGCCGGGCCGCCTCGATCCGCACCGCCATATCGGCAAGGCGGAAAGCAACGGCCTGATGCTCGACGATCGGCTTGCCGAAGGCCGTGCGCTCTTTGGCATAGTCGCGCGCCGCCTCAAAGGCCGCCCGCGCCATGCCGACGGCCTGCGCCGCAATGCCGATCCGTCCCCCCTCGAGATTGGCGAGCGCGATGCGATAGCCCTCGCCTTCCGCACCGAGCCTGAGTTCTGCCGGAATGCGCATGCTGTTGAAGGCGATCTGGCAGGTATCGGAGGAATGCAATCCAAGTTTTTCCTCGACGCGGATCACCTCGTAGCCCGGCGTATCCGTCGGCACGATGAAGGCGGTGATGCCCTTCTTGCCGACATCGGGATCGGTAACGGCAAAGACGATAATGACATCGCCGTTCTTGCCCGAGGTGATGAATTGCTTGGAGCCGTCGATCACGTAGTGGTCACCGTCACGCCGCGCCCGGGTCTTCAGGTTCGAAGCATCGGAACCGGCCTGCGGCTCGGTCAACGC
>NZ_JBFUAY010000434.1:0-2113 GCF_056406015.1 Rhizobium sp. P1_E1
GCCTGGTTGGCCGCTATGTCGAGACCTATGCCTATGCCGATGGCCGGCTGGACGTGCGCTGGAAAGGTCATTCCCTGCCCTACAAGGTGTTCRACAAGGACCAGCGGGTGACGCATGCGGCGATCACCGAGAACAAGCGGCTCGGCGATGTCCTGGCCTATATCAAGGAGCGTCAGGAGCAACTGCCGGCGCCCAAGGTCAGGACCAACAGCGAGAAGAATGGCTACACGCCGCGGGGCCGCAAGCCGGGTCGGAAGACGGATTTCATGAACGATCCCGCCGTCATTGCCCGACGGCGACAAGCGCTCTCTGGCCTCGATGCGGCGGAATGACTGGCTGCTCCAACTGTCAAAGCTAAAGCCGAAGGGGAGCATCTCACCCGCCCCCTCCCTTCCCTTGCAACCCGGTCCAGCCGGTCCGCTCGGGGGCTTGCCTAAGCGCAAGTGGACATGCCGAGTGTCGCATTTCTAAATAGCTGAAGACGCGCCCAAAGTGACACTTCTACTTTGCACACAAACGGACATTCCAACTTCCCCGCCACACTTTATGTAGCCGCAAAGTTGAAGTGTCCTGTTTCTGCAAAGTTGGAATGTCACACTCCCCGCGTCTGAACGACGTCTGGGAGATTGCGGATGGGATTGATTGCCATGAGCGAGCGCGACCTGCAACGGATCGAGATTCTATCGAAAGTGATCGCCGACCGGATGACGATGGTGTCGGCGGCGCATGTGCTTGATCTGAGTACGCGCCAAGTGCGCCGGCTGCTGGAGCGGATCCGCACTGGTGGTGCGGCGTCGATCCGGCACAAGGCGATCGGTCGGCCGTCGAACAACCGGATCAGCGATGGTGTTCGGGATTACGCGGTGACGCTGGTTCGCGAACGCTATACAGACTTCGGGCCGACATTGGCGGCTGAGAAGCTTTCCGAGCGAGATGGATTGCGGGTGTCGCGCGAGACGTTGCGCGGCTGGATGACGGAGGCCGGACTTTGGCTCTCGCGCAAGCAGCGCCGAACGTTTCATCAGCCGCGCTTGCGGCGTGAAGCCTATGGCGAGCTGGTGCAGATCGACGGATCCGAGCACCGCTGGTTTGAGGACCGCGGTGATCCGTGTTCGCTGCTGGTGTTCGTCGACGATGCGACGGGCAGGTTGATGCAGTTGCGCTTTGTACGCTCGGAAAGTGCCTTCAGCTATTTCGAGGCGCTGGCGCTTTACCTCAAGCGTCACGGCGCGCCTGTGGCCTTCTACTCCGACAAGCATTCGGTATTCCGGGTGGCGAAGAAGGACGCCAAGGGTGGCCAGGGCATGACCCAGTTCGGGCGTGCGCTTTGTGAGCTAAACATCGAGATTCTTTGCGCAAATTCCAGTCAGGCCAAAGGTCGCGTCGAGCGGATGAACCGGACGCTGCAGGATCGACTGGTCAAGGAATTACGGCAAGGAACGGCCCATGAAGCGCACCTACTCCCAGATCGATATGGATGAACGCCGGAAGATCGCCCGTTGGCGAATGGCCGGCATCGGTGTCGAGGTGATTGCCGAGAAACTCGGACGGCATCGCTCGACGATTTTCCGCGAGCTCAGACGCAACACGTTCGAGGATCAGCAGATACCGGATCTCAACGGCTACTACTGCGTGACGGCGAATGCGATGGCACGTGAGCGACGTGCCAAGCTGCGCAAGCTTGCGCGGTTCGCGCATCTGCGCCAGTCGGTCATCGACCGCATCCTGCATGGCTGGTCGCCGCAGCAGATTGCCGGCCGGATGCGACTGGAGCGGCATCCGATCTCTGTCAGTCATGAGACGATCTACAAGTTCGCCTATTCAGCGGACGGCCATGCGATCAAGCTGTGGAGACATCTGCCGGAACATCGTGCCAGACGTCGGCCGCGGCGTAAGCCCACGGTGAAAGCCGTCTTGCGATGACGGGCTACTGACTGGCAGTCCTAGTGGTAACGCTAGGAGTAGTCATATGACGAAGCATCCAATTGAGGTGATCACGTCCGTAGAGCGCCGTCGGCGCTGGTCACGCGAGGACAAAGAGCGCCTCGTCGCTGCCTGCTTTGAGCCGGACGCGGTTATCTCTGAGATTGCTCGCGCGGCCGGTATCCATGTC
>NZ_JBFUAY010000435.1:0-2110 GCF_056406015.1 Rhizobium sp. P1_E1
CAGTAGAAGATCATAAGCTCGGCATTGTTACGCAAGGCAATATAAAAACGACTGTCAGAAAAGAGATCGGCGTAATTGCCCAAACCAACCCACTTGGGCATGCTCAAGCCGTCCCAGCTGGTCAGGCTCAAACCCAAAGCCGCGAGGATCGGTCCAAAGACAAAAGCCGCGTAGAACAGCAATCCAGGCAATAAATAGATAAAATTGGTATGTTGCGAGCCATCAAGTGCGGAGCGTTTCATCCAGTACTCCATAAAGCCAAAACTGTGATCATCACGCAGCAAGCCGATCACAGTGCTCATTTATTTGGATCGACGAGACTCAGGCCACGACCGCAGGGGACGGCCGTGACCTGCGCCCGCAGTCTTTATTTCTTGTCCTTCAGGTACGCCTGATAATCCTTGTCCATGGCATCGACAAAGGCTTCGGGGGTGATATTGCCGGACAGAAGAAGCGGCGTGTTGTCGTCTATTGTCTTCAGCATCGTTGGGCTCGACCAATCGGGGTAATGGCCGAGAGCGTCGTTTGCGTTGAGTGTCTTCCACATTTCGATGCCGGAGCTGAGGAGCGGCGTGAGCTTTGGCTTTGCGTCAGCCGCGAGCGAAGTTGCCGGGAGATAGCCAGCATTGGCCCAGGTTTCCGCAGCCTTCTCTGAAACCATATAGTCGATATATGCGCCGGCTAGGTCCTGTGTTGGCTTAGTTTTGGCAAGGCTCGTTATCGCCCAGGCAAGATCCACACCCCCGACACTCATGGGCTTGGAAATGCCTTTCGGGGCGGGGATGGCCATGAAGCCGATATCCGGATTGTGTTGCATGTCACCGAAATACCAGGTCCCGGAGATAAGAAACGCGCCCTGTCCGGAAATGAAAAGCTGGACGGCGTCGTCACCCGAGATGCCTTCGAAACCAGGGAAAAAATAACCGCCCTGTGCCCACTGCTGCACGAGTTTGGCGGATTCGATGTTCCCCTTGGTGTTCCAGGAGCCGCCTCGGCCGTAGATCAGATCGTCAAGTTCGGCGCGATTGCTCGCGTCGATATGCGCTTGGTCGATGGCGCCGATCATGTGCAGGGCCAGATGCTGCTTTGCAGAGCCCATCATGAAGGGCGGGACGCCCTTTTCCTTCAGCTTGTCGAGATCGGCCAGGAACTCCTCGAAGGTTTGCGGCAGCGCTACTCCTGCATCGGCGAGGATCTTTTTATTGTAGAAGAGGCCAACGATCTCGCCGAGGCCGGAGATGCCGTAGGTCTTACCGACCCCAAATTTTCCATCCTCCCAGCGGTCTCGAGCAAGCACGGAATCCGACTGGAGCTTATCCCAGCCATATTGTTTGATGTAGTCGTCGACCGGCAGGAGCAATCCTTCCTTGACCATCGCCCCCATGTCACCGGCACCTTGGTTGACCTTCGTGATGACAGGGCCATCACCCGCTGAAACCGCAAGCTTCAGCGTCAGCTTCATGTCATCAAAGGTGCGGGCAGTGCGTTTGATAGTGACGCCGGGATGCGCAGCTTCGAAGTCCTTGTTAAGCTGCTCTATGACCGCACTCTGGCCTTCATAGGTTTGGTCATCCCACACGGCCAGGTCGTCAGCGCGCGCGGCTGCCGAAAGGCCAAAACTCAGAAGCGCCGCGCCAGCAAGCGCGACAGCTGCTTTCAATCCGTATGCCGGCAGTATGCTGATCGATTTCACAGTTCTTTTCATCTGCTCCACCTCATCTGGTTTATTCTCCACTCTCCGCTCAGGCCTTGCGCCAAGCACCGGCCGAACGTTTTCTTCCCCCAGAGCTTTGCCTGGCTGGCGAATCTGAGGTAATCGTCAATGCATCCGCACCTCTCGCGACCTAAAATGACAAAGCGCCACGCAGGAGGTGGCAAAGTGATGGACACCAGCTGCTTCATCCGCCCCGCGATTGAAGCGGATATCGACGCCTTTTTCGACATCTGCCTGAAAACCGCGAATGGCGGTCATGATGCCAGCACGCTTTATAGCGACCCGCATCTGCCCGGCTACATCTGGTCGGTACCCTACCTCAAGTTCGCCAGAGACTTTGCCTTTGTTCTCGTTCAGGACGGCCAGCCGGTTGGCTACGTCGTGGGGGTACCGGAC
>NZ_JBFUAY010000436.1:0-2103 GCF_056406015.1 Rhizobium sp. P1_E1
TCCTTCAGCACCGCAATAATCTGCTCTTCCGTAAATCGCTGCTTCTTCACTCGTCCGTCCTTTAATGGGCCGGACTCTAATCCATTCTGGAGGAAATTCGCAGTGGCAGGTCACAGAATATATGGTTATATGTATCCATACAATCGAATATAGGCGAGTTTTCATATGCCATGGCTGCCTTATAAATCATATCACGGCGCCGTTAATGGGAAAAGAATAAGAGTTCCCACGAACAAATCTCTTGCGGCAATTGGATCTCGAGCCTTTGCTTACAGTCTTGGCCCCGGCGCTATTGCCACGCTTGTGAATATACTTCCACACGGTGCGCAGCGGCCTTCGAGCGTGGGGGCGGGCGTCTTGAATTTGAACTGGAGCTTTGCGGGCGTCATCAGAGTTACGAGGGGGGGAAATACGGCGTCTAACTGGGCTTCTCTTGCTGGAGCTCAGATTCCAGGCGATGAAGCAGAGCTGTATATCGTAAGACCTCAGCTCGATCAGTGCGAGATAGAGGTGGAATAGTATAAACAAGCACCCAACACCCATCATCATCCAAAAAGGGCGCTTGACGTAGATTCATGAACTCCTTCTAGGCGGCGAATGGCAAAGAAACGTAACATGCGTAGCCCGATCAAGGAGCTATTCTACGGATGTCCGTCGCCTGCCAGACCGATGATATGGGGTGGAACAATGCTTTTTAGCGTGATTGGTCCGTTAGGCAGACACCCTTATATTGCAAGGGTAGCTTGCGACAGTCGTGCCCTATTCGGCAATGCTGCCAATATTATGCTGGCAATTCTCTTCCTGTTCTCCGCTGCACACGTGACAAGCGCGGCCGACAGGCGTCTAGCACTGGTCATCGGCAACAGCGATTATAGGACGTTTCGAGACCTGCCGGCCGCAGCCAATGATGCAGCCGACATCGGTGAAGCTCTGGCCGGACTTGGCTTCTCGGTCGTCGGCGGAAATGACCTGGGCAAGGTCCAAATGATCTCCGCCCTCAACGAATTCGCCCAGAAGTCGGCAGATGCCGATGTAGCTCTTGTCTATTATGCAGGACATGGACTGCAAGTCGATGGCGTTAACTACCTCATTCCCATTGACGCGACGCTCGAGACACCTGATGTGCTTGCAAATGCAACTGTCCGTCTCGATGCAGTCATGCGATCTCTGTCGGAAACTAGCGCAGTCCGCCTTATTTTTCTTGATGCATGTAGAAATAACCCCATCCCTGACGACATGGTCGTGAGTCGCCAGCCGGGACTTGCACCCATGGAAAATGCTGCGGGTTTCCTCGTCTCCTATTCCACACAACCCGGGAACGTTGCTCTCGACGGAGCGGGACGAAATAGTCCGTTTGCGGAAGCGCTGCTTAATCACATCGGGCAAGCTGGTCAGGATATTGCATCCCTAATGATTTCAGTGCGCCGCGATGTGATTGCAGCGACTGGGGGATTTCAAATCCCTTGGGAAAATAGCTCGYTGACGCGAGAATTCTATTTCGTCGATGGCGATCGCGATTACATGTCGTCGGAGGCAACTCTGTTTCGTCTGGCCGGTAAGGATCGCGATCCGGGGATCATGGCCGCCTATCTTCAGAAGTATCCCGAAGGTGCCTATGTCACCGATGTTCGCGCGATGCAGACCAAGCCAACAAATCCAGCCGGCGGGGAAGATAGCGAAGAACTCATATGGAAAGTCGGCCGCACTCAGCGCGTAAAGGCGCTCGTGGATCTCTATCTGCAACGCTTTCCCAACGGCAAGTATCGAGCTGACGCCGAGCAGCTGCAGGCAATTTTGTCGAGGGAACAAACGCCGGATTCCTCGCCTGGTATACTTTGCGAGTCGCTTGCGACCCACCCACGCGACGCGACCGCCAGCACGCCAGGTGTAGCAATTTCCGAACTTGCCAGTAACGCAGAGCGCGCCATTCAAGCCTGCGAGGCTGCGACGCAGCAGTTTCCTGAAAGCCCTCACTACGTTGCTCTTCTGGCTCGATCGCTTGCGGCCGAGGGCAGGATCCCCGAGGCCGTGGTGCAGTACAAAATCGCTGCCGCTCGCGGCGATTTGCGTGCTCTTGTCAGCCTTGGGCTGATGATGCAAATG
>NZ_JBFUAY010000437.1:0-2102 GCF_056406015.1 Rhizobium sp. P1_E1
GTCGGATGAATCGTTGGAAAGCAGATTTCCAGAAATAACGTCGGTTTCTTTAAATGTTGCACTATCATCAGTTGCATGTATCGGCGAAGCCATAGCTCTCTCCTAAAATTGTTTATTGGCGGGTCAATTTCGACCTCAGCGAGCGGCTCCTTTAACAACCTATTAATACTACAAGTCAATGGTCTATTTAACAGAAGGTTAATTTCGATGCCAATCTCCGCGTTGCTTCCATTCCGGCGGAATAATGTCACTTTCAAGCCAAATTGAAGAAAATTCGGCGAAAACTATACCCGGATAACTTGAATAAAATGGCGCTGAGTATATCTGAAGGCGATTGGCGATGCCCGCGCCATGCCATCCGGGCCATCCGTTGCAATTGTGCCCGCCGATACCTATGTTGCGGGAATACCCGATCAAGCGGAAATCTAAGCTGTTGCTGGCTCATGATTGAAGCGCTTGTACATCCGTGCGCGCCGTTATGGCTGCGTGACGGGCAACCCCACAAACAATCGATGACGCCGGCCGAGATCGGCAAAGGATTTCTTTTTGAACCACATAAATACAGCCACCGCGGTTGCGGTGGCGAAACCGCGTGAGGATGACGAGGCTGTCCGCCGCATTGCTGGAAGCTGGAAGCCGTTTCCCTGCCTTCTCACCCGCCGCGAATTGCGGGCTCTGATCGCCGAGCAGCTTGGCTGAGCCTGCGATCGTCGCACCACCCAAACAAGGAGAACTTGAAATGCAGGTACTCGTCAGAGACAATAATGTCGATCAAGCGCTCAGGGTCTTGAAAAAGAAAATGCAGCGCGAAGGACTGTTCCGTGAAATGAAGGAACGGCGCGCCTATGAAAAGCCGTCCGAACGGCGTGTCAGAGAAAAGGCGCAGGCGATCAGTCGGCATCGCAAGGCCGCACGCAAGAAGATGCAGCGTGAAGGCCTGCTCGCCGGATCCAAGCGGGTGGCGACCACCCGTTAGCAGCCATTCCCAACTAGCCCCGAGCTTCGGCTGCTACATTCCGTGAAAGGACAGACAATGGACGAACTCAATAGCCTCACCGTTTCCGAAGAACGCCTCGAGGATTGCCGCGATGTCGTGGAGCCGGATCTGCAGGATCTGATCCAACGCGCTCTGACATCGGGTTTTTCCCGGGAGGAAGTTCTCATCGCCGTCAGTGAACTGGTCGCCGAAGACTTCGCAATGGTCATGAAAACCCCAAGCGTTCATTGATCGACTGCGTGGTTGGGACAGCCCAGGCACGATCATCAGCTATATCAAGATGGCCGCCGCCGCGAACAGAAACCTGATATGGGCGACAGTGCCGAGGTCGAGCTCTAACGCATGGAAGCACTCAACGAAGATCGGGAGGCACGTCTCTGGCCGACAAACATCAAGCCTGATTGGCTGATGCCTTGACGAAATCGATGAACGCCCGGAGCGGCGCAGGCACTAGACGCCGTCCGGGATAATAGAGGAATGGCCCGGAGAAGCGCTGCCACCACGGTTCGAGGATGGGCTCGAGCGCACCGCTGTCGAAATGCGGGCGCAGCCAGTCCTCGAAGAGGCAGACGATCCCTGTTCCTGATATCGCTGCATCGACGGCCAGGTCGGTCGCTCCGCCGACCCGCACGATCAACGGCCCCGTTGGATCGACCCGCACGATCTCGCCATCGCGCTCGAATTCCCACGGCGCCGTCATCGCACCGCTGTCGAAACGGCCCAATATACAGGCATGGCCGAGCAGCTCGCTCGGGTGTTGCGGCCGGCCACGGCGATCCAGGTAGTCGGTGGAGGCGGCGATGGCAAAGCGCTGGACGCGTGGCCCGATCGGTATTGCGATCATATCCTGCTCCAACCGCTCGTCATAGCGGATGCCGGCGTCGCAGCCGGCCGCGAGCACGTCGACAAAACTCTCATCGGTTACCACTTCCAGCCGAATATCGGGATAGGCGGCGAGGAACGCTGGGACGATGGCGGGCAGCACCAGCCGCGCCGCGCTGACCGGCACATTGAGGCGCAATGCACCCGCCGGCCTGTCGCGAAAACCGTTGACGACGTCGAGGGCAGACTCTACCTCGCTCAAGGCAGGACCGAGCCGCTCCAG